>CAZLYS010000292.1:0-6070 GCA_964563415.1 uncultured Halomicronema sp. | reverse complement strand
CGGACTTTAGTCGCTTTCCCCAATGGATTAGGCCCATTGTCGACACGCTGGCCATGAGCATTGCCGGAACCGCGATCGCTGTTGCTCTCTCCTTGCCACTGTGCTTTTTGGCGGCCCGCAACACGACCCCGCACCCGGTCCTCTTTCACCTGACGCGGACGCTTCTGAATATCGCTCGGGCCATTCCTGAACTGATTCTCGGGATGATTTTGGTGGCTGCGGTGGGGTTTGGCAAACTGCCGGGGACGTTGGCGTTAGGTCTGCATTCGGTGGGCATGGTGGGCAAATTCTTTGCGGAGATCGTTGAACTTAGCGATCCAGCTCCCGTCGAAGCGGCCCGTTCGGTGGGGGCCACTGAACCCCAGGTAATTGTTCACAGTGTGTTGCCCCAGGTGTTGCCGCAGATGGCCGATGTCACGTTTTATCGATGGGAATACAACTTTCGGGCGTCAATGGTTTTGGGCGCAGTCGGAGCCGGAGGGATTGGCCTGGAGATCATTAGCGCCCTTAGAATTTTGCAATATCAGCAAGTTTCGGCGCTGCTGCTGGTGGTTTTAGTTATGGTGACAGTGGTCGATAGCCTGAGCAGCTATTTGAGGAAAGGCTTTGTCAAATGAGCGGGGTATTCGTGAGGGGAGGCATCCGTAGTGCGATTACTCCCTCGACCCAGAACCCAGCAATTTCTGCTTTGCTGGATTCACTCACATTGATGTAAGTGACTTTCGCATCATCAGGAACGGTGGAAAACGATGAACTGTACACCAAGTCGCCTGGCCCATGATCGTGAGGGATGAACGGCAATCTAACTGGCAAGATCCTGCTCATGCGTAGAAGGTTCAAGAAGTTATTCCTGAAGCCAGAAAGTAACTGATGGAGTCTGTAATGACCGATGGCTAGCAACCTGCAAGCGATGGTTTGTTTGGTTGTTCATAGCTATCCGCAATCTGCTGATGAACTAAGCACTCACTGATGCCAAATTAATGATGCCACCTCTCAATGGCTGGACACCCCCAATAGTCAACCCTCAGAGATGGGGGCGACAGTTGATCCGATCAACTGTCGTCTTACTAGGCTTAACAGCCTGTACCTTCGACTTAGATGATCCGACTGGAGCTCGACAGCGCCGTGCAGCAGCGCGTCGGACCGAGTGCCAACAGATTTACACCATTACAGAAGCACACACCGAGCAGGCAGGGACGGCTTATGAGCAAGGTTTAACTGCCGATGGATTTCGCACACAAGAGGGCTTGCTCGCAGAAGCTGAGGTTCCGCTTCGCACCGCAGAGGTGCTAGAAACGTTGGTATTGGAGGATGAAAACCTGCAAGGTCTGAGCTTAAAACTCGCGGCAGTGTTGCGGCAAATGGCTGAAGCTAAGCAGGCTATGGCTTCTTTTGCAGAGGTTGAGCGGACAATTACCTCTGCGAATGATCGTTCAGTCGCTCACCAGGCGATCGTAGGCCAACGGGATAACGTCCGTCGCGACTATGGTGGCATGCTACGTGCCCTTGAAGCTTACTGCGACGGAGATGAATTCCCTCCTGCTTTGGAAAGCTCAACCCTGTAAGTGACTGGCATACCTGCTCAAATTCGAGAAACCGCGAAACGATGCTCTCCTTAAGTTTGTCCGATCAAGCGCCACCATCAGGTGATCAGTGAAAATTGCTCAAAACTGGAACCTACACGATAGGGATGCACTCAGAGTAAGTAAATTACGTCACGACTAATGCCGATTAAATGATGAAACGATTTTTTATCTGGAGTGCGATCGCCCTGCCACCCACTCTGCTGATTCTTCTATCTGTAAAACCACTAGAGATTATTTCGCTGCGGTTGTTGGGCTGCTTAGCAGCAGCATTTCTGACGATCGTGATTGTGGTATTGCTGGCGCTGCCTGCCCTGAGATTTCAAAAACGCTTTCAATGGCAAGCGGCGATATCCCTCGTGATAGTCGTTTCTATCATTATGTTTAACTGGCCGCTGAGAATCGCTTATGCTTTTTCCCGTCCTGCCTTTGACCGAGTCGCCGAACAGGTGATGGCAGGAGAAACTATTGCAACGCCCCGCCGTATTGGCTGGTTTCGAGTCGAACGCATTGAGGCTCCTGGCCCTGCCGCCAATGAGATTGATGATCACGGGCTGCTTTTATGGACGGGCATTCATCCCAATGGCAATACCGGCTTTGTGCGATCGAGCCCTGAGGATTTACGGTTTAATCTGTGGAGTCATTTCCAGTTGGATGAAACCTGGCAGTTGATTGCTGAAGACTGATCGGACGATTGCGACAGCCCCTCACCTTTTGAATGTGATCGTGGCGGAGCGATATCATCGCAATATTTTGACAACTTTGGGGTCTGCAGCAATTTAGATATCCCAAGATGAGCCGATCGCGGTCTCTTTAGACCTGACTAAATTGCTGTAAGGCCAGAGCGATCGCCCAGTGGGAGCCACAACGTCTCAATGTCAATCAATAAAAGTTGTTTCAGATGAGCTTAAGAAATACTGCGTTTCCTCAGTAATTCTGCTGATACGACTTAAGCTCCCCAATAAAGATCACGTAAATTTACGGTTTCATTTATGAGTTTTCCGTAAATTTATGCAGGCTTGTGGAAGTCATCCATCGGCGCAGATCATCGCAATTGCCCTTGTGAGCATGCTGCGCTTAACAGCTTTGAAGTTGATCTGCCTGAGTTAAACCCATCCGGGTTTGACTTGTGAGCTGGTGGGGCTGGTCTGTGGATCAGTCCTGTTTAAGTGCCCTCCTTATTACAGGATCCATCTACCGTGCTATCACCTCGTTTTGGTGCCTTGTCAGATGACTTGGCGAATGCTCAAGCTGCCTTTTTGGATGCTCCAGAAGACTCACTCGCGACTGAACCGGCGAACTCGCCAGTGGGTAATCCGATTCCGGCAGAGCTTTTAGAGCCGCTAGCAGCAGAGACTGATCCGGCGGCAGCAACGGATTTTTCACTCGCGCTGACTGATCAGGTAGCCTCCTCTGATGCTGATCTAGTGGGCGTGGCGACGGTAGGGCTGGGGCCAGATACGCTGACGAACACCGTTGCGCCCCTCGCGGTGGGCTTGGTGCCCGGTACCGTCAGTGTTACGGGCACGGCTTTGCAGTTTGTCGATGGGGCAGCGGGTTTAGGGGGCGACAATAACCTAATTTTGACTGCAGCAGGCACCACCCTGCTGATTCAAGACACGCTGAATAGTTTGACGGCGGGCGCGGGTACGACAGCGGTCAATGACAATACCGTCAGCGTTGATCTGACGGGGCTGACTCAAATCTCATTGGATGGGGGTGAGGGGGAAGACAGCATCACCATTGCCAGCAGTTTGGCGCTGGGGGCGGCAAATCTCAGCCTTACTGCCGAAACGTTACAGGTCAACGATGGCCTCACCGTGGCAACGACGGGCGATATCAATTTCAGCGCGACGGAACTGGGGACGGAACTCGACGAGCTGCTGTCGCCATTGAGTGTGGAAGAAAAGACTGCCACGATCGCGATCGGGCAGAACGTGAACCTGGTGGGTGACGACATTGCCCTCCGAGCCGTGGCGCAAGATCGGACGTTTGTCTCGACTTTGGGCATTAGTCGCCTGGCGAATAACTTTTTGCTGGAGCCGTTGCTGAGTCGGCTCCCCTCGCTGCCGACTTTGCCAGTGAAGGTGCTGTTTAAGGAATCGAACGCCGCGATTACCGTCGGTGACAATAGCCAACTATTGGGTCAAGGGGATGTCACCCTGGATGCGGTGGCCACGGCGAATGCAACGGGAGAAGCCAACAGCGCTTTGATTAGCATTGGCTATGCCGAGGCTGACGCTTCCGCCCTGGTGGATTTGGCGACGGGGGTCGTGATTGATGCGGGGGATGCCGTAGTCGTGCGCTCGGATGGCAGCGCGATCGCCAACATCACCACCGCCACAGAACGGGAAATTGACGTGCCGTTTGACCCGACCCAAACGGCTTTTTCTCTGGGCGTCTCGCGCTCTAACTTAGTGTCGAACGTGACGGTGGCTGAGGGCACGCGCATCACCTCGGGCAAAACCACTAACTTTGTAGCCGACGGCGTCAGCGATACTCAGGTGGATTCCACGGCGGGTAGCTATGTGGATGGGCGAGCGGGCTTGTCCTTTGGTTTGGGCTTTTCGGACGCGGATATTAAAACCGAGGTCAACGGTACCGTTACAGCCAATCAGGATCCTGGCGCGATTGTGAAATGGGAATTTGACCCCACCCGTCCGGGAGCGATCGACTTTGACACGAACCAGATTAACCTGGCTCAGGCGTTAGGCGTGCAGCAGGCGATCGCTGATTCGACGACCCAGCCCCACGCGCTGAAAACTGGCGACAAAGTAAACTACAGCAACCGGCGGGGCACCAGCATTGGCGGCGTCGGCACCGGACAGCTCACCGGTGGTTTGGTGGATGGCCAGGACTACTTCATCGTGGTTGATCCGAGCAATCCCGACTTTATTTTCCTGACGGAAACGCGGGCAAAGGCGATCGCCGCTGAGCAAAAGCTCCAGAATGGCGAATCCCTGGATTTCAACCCCATTACTGGAGATGCCGTGGCTCTATCGCCCGGCGCGGGACTGAATCAAAAATCCTTTGACCCCAGTGCCGACATCAATGCTACCGACAACAGCATCACGGTGGATAACCCCGCCTTTAGCGGTGGCAGTATCACGGACTTTTCTATCTTGGGTTCTACCTTTGAACTGGGTCAGGCGGTGGTCTACAACAGCGGTGGAGGAGCTGCGATCGGCGGGTTAGAGAACGGTCGTACTTACTACATCATTACCTCCACCAGCGAGAACAATCTGAACGGCGACAGTCGCCTGGTGGGTGAACAAACCTTCCAACTGGCGGAAACGGAGAACAAAGCACGGGCAGGCGTAGCGCTGGAAATTGATCCCGCGCAGGCGACGGGCAGTGACCATAGCTTCAGTGCTCTGCACGTGCTGGATTCGGGGTTGACCACGGGGCTGGGCGTCAATGCCAGCCTAGCCGTCACTGACGAAGTTTCTACCAGTGCGGGCTTCAAGGATCCTCAGTCGGATGAAGAGGGCGACGATTTAGCCGACTTGTATAACGGTCTCGATCTGGGCAAATTCGCCGCTGATATCTTCGGTGGGTTTTCTCAGGATTATCAGAACAACGCGAATGCCGGGGGCAGCGGGGCAGAGGCCGATCTCCAAGTGGCGGCGGCCTTTAGCTTTTCCCAAAGTGATCATCGGGTGTTGTCCATTGTGGGCGACCTCGTGGACGGCGTGGATCTGACGGACGGCTTTGACGGCGCTGAAGAGGCGATCTTTGAGCAGGCGTTTGACACCGTGGAGGCGGACAACTCCCCCAGTGCGGCGGTGCTCAAGTCGAAGGAAGACTTAGAGGTCAACGCCACCATTACGGAGTCGATTCAACTCTCTGCTGAGAGTGATGTCAGTCCACCCGATGACACCAAGACCAAAAATTTCTCGCCGCCGGATAATGCTGTCAGTGCGGCGGTGATTGTGGGGCTTAACGACAACCAGGCGAAGGCGATCGTTCAGGCGGATTCCGATTTGGATGCCTTTCGGGCGACGCGGGTGGTGTCGGATGTGTCGTACCCCTTCCTGACGCGACCGGATGAGTTTATCCCCGCCAATGTGGGTGAACTGGTCGATCGCCTCAAATCCGACGGTCCCGGCTTTGTCGAAACCTACCTGGATGGGGCTTTGGGGCTGACCTCTCTGCTCAATACCTGGGCGCGCAGCAACGCCCAAGCGGGGGAAACCCTGGGCGTGGCGGGCTCCGTCAACTTCTTGGATTTTGATAACGTGTCGCGGGCGATTCTCAAGACGGGCACCCAAGTCAACCAGGATCTGGCCTTCCGCAGTGGCGAAGAGAATGAAACCGTCACCGTGGCCGCCACGAACTACATGCAGTTCCTCAACATGACCGGGGTGTTTGAATTTTCGGACGACGGCCTGCTGGATTTGGGCGGCTTTAGCCTCACCGGCTCCAACGAGGCCTCGGGAGGTGTGGGCGGCGCGATCTTCCTGCAGTTCCTCGATAACTCGACCCAC
>CAZLYS010000291.1:0-6071 GCA_964563415.1 uncultured Halomicronema sp. | reverse complement strand
CGAGAGGCGTCAAACTCTACAGGCAGAGTGACAACGTGGAACAGCAACACACTGGCAAAAAGGATGACCCCCACCCAAGCTAGGCCGAAAAGTTGCAGCATGAAACCAGCAAAGATCAAAATTGGCCCTAGTCGAGAACCCAGATTTACTGCAGGCACCAAGCTTGCCCGTAGGTTCATAAATTTGTAGTCATTGACATCTTGCAACACGTGGCCGCATTCGTGAGCGGCGACAGCGGCAGCGGCGAGAGATGTCGAACCATAGATACCTTGGGATAGTCGGACTGCTTTAGCACCTGGATCGTAATGATCGGTCAATTCACCAGGGACCTGTTCAACCTTGACGCCCTGCACACCCATCTTGTTCAGAATGGTTTGCGCCACTTGAGCCCCGGTCATCCCCATAGTGGAGGGCACCTGAGAATATCGCCGATAGGTGCCTTTCACTTTGTTTTGGGCCCACATGGTAGCGATGACGCCGGGCACCATGAAGACGAGATAAATTGGATCAAAGAACATAGTGACGGTTTAACCCAAAGAGTTCAGAGGAATGCAACTGGAATTGACAGACAGTCCCTTGAGGCATTGCTCCATGCTGTCAGCATGAAATTACTGCGGTAAAAGGATGAATTTATATCATGCCAGATCCAGTCTTCCCAATTCATTAGCCTTAAAGGTTTTTGAACATGATTTTTCACACTGGGAAGGTCACTCTAGTGCCTGAACCTACACTTGCTGTGCCAGCACCGTTGCCTTAAGGAGCAATGTTCTTAATGATGTTGAGGGTTCTGGTGTATTGCGATAGTTGATCCTGCTGCCGGAAGAGTTGAGCAGCTGTCCAGAGGTCATTGACCCCGTTGGTGTAATCACCTTCTAAGGACAACGCTAAACCTCGCCCCCCATAGGCGGCGGCTAATTCGTCGTCGATCGCGATCGCAGCATTGTAGTCAGCGATCGCAGCTACATTGTCGCCCTGCTGCCCCCAGGCTCCGGCCCGCGCACTGTAGACAATCGCAGAACTCGGATCTAGCTCGATGGACTCGGTATATAGGGCGATCGCGGCGTCCAAAGCCCCCTTTTCGTACTGTAATACGCCTTGTCTGTAGAGGCTTTGGGCCTGTACCTGTCGGGATAATAGCTGTTCGCTAGTTTCCTGATCACTCGCCCAAGCCGTGGCAGTGGTCCCGAAGAACAGTCCACCAACTAGAGCAAGGGAAATCAAGGTCTGAGAATACATAGGTTAAGCTTTGGTTAAGGTCTCCTCAGCTTAGCCACTCGAATTGCCAAACGGGCGAGTTGTAACGAACTGCAAAAGGGGCTGCTGCCACCGTTGTCGCTTGCCTGACGCTCCAGACTACTGGGCTGCTTGTAGTCTGGTTAACGCCTCAGCGAAGAAATCGCTTTCTACTGCACCTGGAATGAGCATGTCGCCCATGATAAAAGTAGGGGTGCTGCCGATTTGCAATTCCTGAACGAGCGCCAAATCGCGAGCGATCGCCGTCTTCGCTTCATCGCTCGCGCGATCGCGATTGAACTGTTCGAGATCTAATCCCAGTTCTGATGCCGTACGCACATACAAAGAATCGCCTAGTTCAGCCTGATTGGCGAACAACGCATCATGGAATTCCCAAAACTGATCTTGTTGTCCGGCGGCCCAAGAAGCGAGCGCAGAAGGTACTGCCTCGGGGTGAATGCTCATGAGGGGCAAATGCTTATAAACAAAAAGCACATCGGCCTCGTGGTCGTTCATGAACGCGTCAACTTCTGAAGTCGCACGGTTACAGTAAGCGCACTGAAAATCAGAGAATTTGTACAGCACAATGTCGGCATCAGGATTGCCTTTAGTGGGCGAATCACCAATTAGTACCTCTCGGCCCAAGTCGTTCACTACTTCGGTGACCAATGCCTGATGCGCTTGCAAATCATCGGGGGGGCTGGATGCTGCCGGGGCAGCATCCGGAGCGTCAGCACCTGCAGGCAAATCTTCACTGTTGCCCATAAAGCTAGCCAGCGAAACTAACAATGCCACTCCCACTAGACCAAAAAAGCCAACTCCCAGCCATAGGGGCCAGTTTTTGGCTTTGGCACGAGGGGATGAAGAGGTGGACTCAGTCGGCACTTTGGAAGAAGAATTACTCATAATTTTCCTGATAAGTGAAGGCGCGATCGCAGCAACGCACAAAAATCCTATCAACTTTCACGACCCAGCTAAATGCTGGCAGATGCAGATGATTTCAGTGATTTAAGTCGGCGAGCGAACTGCGCATACTACCTACTAAAACTCGCTTAACATAGCGCAATCTCCTGAGAATTGGCTGAGGAAAACAGCATTTATCGAGTTGCTGTTTTGCCACAATGTTGTGGCCATGTCGGAAATTAGGGCATGTTGAGTGAAGTAGACAGTGACGGGGTGGCATTCTCCTGAGTTGTATGTTGGGTAACGCTAATGATGCAGGGCAATATTTTGAGAATGGTGACCGGCTCGCTGCTGGCTGCGATCGCGTTACCAGTCATGGAGTCGTCAGTTGTCGCCCAAGGACTCCATGAGGTGACGCTGAAGCCGTTGCCACCTGCAGCGACAGAAATTGGTGGCGCAGCCTACATTCCCCCCATGCGATCGGTCTCGCCTCGGCCCGTTGATGGTCCCTTGCGTGCAGTGGTCAACAGCGACGATCGCACCCCTGTGCTCAGCGAAAGCTATCCCTGGTCAGCCATTGGTCGAGTAGATTGGCTCGCCGCAGATGGCGTTACGGTGCTAGGTGCCTGCACAGGAACCCTCATTGGTCCGCAATTGGTGCTGACTAACGCCCATTGTTTACTCGACCCAACCACTGATGAACCCACCACGCATCAAATTACGTTTCGCCCTAATGTGGTGCAGGGGGAGGCCGATGCGATCGCTACAGTAGTGGCCTATGACTATGGTGACAGTCCCTTTTCTGGCGATACCTCAAATGACTGGGCTTTGTTGACGCTCGATGTTCCTTTAGGTGAACAGTTTGGCTTTTTGGGTTGGCGTAACGTCAATTTCGCCGATGCCGATACACTCACCGCCATGGCCGGGCAATTAAGCGTGGTAGGGTATTCATCCGACTTTCCGACAGCGGCGTTATCAGGGCTAGGTGATCCGGGTGAAACGGCTGGCTTGAGTGCCGATTGCAGTATCTTGACCGAACTGGCAACGGGAGAGTTTGCCGGTAGTCTAATTCACACCTGCGACACGAATCCCGGAGCGTCAGGTGCCCCAATTTTTGCGCTGTTCGAAGATGGCGAATACTACATCGTGGGGTTGCATGCCGGTAGCGTATCTCTTTTGGAGAACGTGGCTCTGCCCACAGGGGAACAAACCGACGTGTTAAATCGCGGCATTCCGGTATATCGGTGGGCTGAGCAAGCAACTCGCTTACGAGGGAATATAGGGTTAGAACGGTAACTTTTGCCAGGTAAGGGGCATGAAGTGCGTGCACCACTCTCAACCCTGAAAACCATCGGTGTTACTCGCGTAACGATATCTCGAAGCCAAGTTGTTTTCAGTGCCCTAGGGAACTCGGCGTTGAAGATGGGGACGTTTGGTGGAAGGTGTAAAGGACATCGCCGTAAACGGTAGGCTCGAAATCAGCGAAAAAGTCTTTGGCCCGAGCATCCAAAAAAGCGCGGGCCTGAGGACCGGTGATGTGAGCCGCGATCGCAAAATCGAGGGCACTAATTTTGCCCTGATGTTGTTCTAGACAGTGATAGAAGCACCGATGTAAGCGCTGTTGAAACTGTCGATGGCGGTGCCACCCATATCCCAGCAAGCCAACCCCTGCCAAGAGCATCAGCCAGGGTAGCAATAGTTTAATCAGCAAAATGAGCAGGAGAACCGCGATCGCCGCCCCCAAGCCGAGACTCAAGCGCAAATTCAACCTGTGGGCGTCCACTGACTGCAAACTCCATCGGGACATGAGGGGCGTCCCCTTAGTTCATGTGTACCACAAAAATCCATATCTGAGTGTAAGCGACTTAGCGTGACTTGTCAGGGCGATTGCCGGCAATCTTTACGTGGGAAGAGTGACGTCCACCATTCGCCCATTCACCCTCACACCCACTTACCCTCACACCCTACCCAGCCGTCCGCTCTAGCCAGCCCCGCATTTTGCCCGGATTCAGCAGTCCATAGGGGTCAACCTGCGCTTTGAAATTAACCTGTACGGGATCAATCTGCTTCATGCCGCCATCTTCCAAAATGTACGTGTGAGGATTCGCAATAAATGCGCCTTGCGCCTCGTGATAATCGATGATTTCCTGCAGGCGCTCTGGTGTGGAAAATCGCACTAACTGCAACGCGGCTGGCACTGCTTTTCCACCCACGCGAAAATATTCCAAATGCATCATCACTTCGTCGCCAAAGTGCTCATACATATGCTGCAATAGCGCTAACTCTGGGTCATGCAGAAACAGGGTTTGTAGATAAGTCAGAGACGGATCAACGTTTCGCGCGTGGAGAGTCGTATGGTTCCAGGTGAACTCAGCCAGCAGGGTTTTCTTACCGGTTTCTTCAGCTGGTTTGTGATAAGTAACGGTGCCGCCAAACTCGTTCACCAGTTCTTGAAACAGCTCCATCGAAGGTTCCGCCACCATTAGCAGGGCAGCATGGCAACCCTTGGGCAAATAGGCTTTCAAACTGGCAAAATAGCTGGGAATCGGTGCGGCGTGAATGCTGATCAGCTTTTTGATCAGACCGTCAGCGTCGCCCAGGGTCTGGCCAAATCGAGCTGCCGTCATGAAGTCCTCAAACGTGACGATGACTTCGGCCCAAGGGTACGCTGGCCCCAAGGGAATTTCTAATTCTGTGATGATGCCGTTGGTGCCATAGGCATGATTGACTTGTTGCACATCGTCGCCCCGCAGTTCGATGACTTGGGGCTCATCCTCTAATGTCACCACTCGAACGGCATTGAGGTTGCCGCGATCGCGCAACTGGCCATACATAATCGAGCCAATGCCGCCGCTACCGCCGCCGATAAAGCCACCAATGGTTGCTGTCCGATAGGTCGAGGGATACATACGAATTTCCCAACCCTGGGGTTGTGTCACCTTATCAATGGCGGCGAGCTTGGCCCCCGGCTCCACACAGGCCATGCCCGGCTTGACCCACTTCACCGCATTCATGCGACTCAAATCTAGAATGACTCCGCCGTTGAGGGGGATGCACTGCCCATAATTGCCCGTTCCGGCACCGCGCACGGTCAACGGTACTCGGTTAGCCACACATGCTTTGGCAACGGTTAACACTTCGGCTTCGGACTGGGGACGCACCACGATGTCGGCAGTTTTGTCCGCCAACTGAGTCTGCAAAATGGGGCTGAAGTGGTAATAATCTTTGGAAAGCTTGTCTACCTGGGGGCGATCGCGAATCACCTCGACCTCGCCCAGGGTTTCAATAAAGCGCTGCCAATCCATATTATTAGGAGCCGTTGCTGTCATCAGTTTCCAGAGTTTGAGAAGGAGTCAACATTGCTCTGCTGTCGTGGCAGCGTATGTGTCTAGCATCCAGCTACTGCCGATCCCCCTCAATCCCCCTTAAAAAGGGGGACTTCCAAACCCGGGAGTTGCTAGCCCCCTTTTCAAGGGGGCGGCGACAGCGGGGGATTCTACGAGCACGCTAAACAGATACGTGGCAGCAGAGTTTTTCGTAGTGTTGCACATTTCAACCAGTCATGCTTCATCGCTCTCTGAGTTCAGCAGTGCGGCGGCTGGGCGAACCTCTGACATCCCCGCCGCTAACCCTCGCTCACCGAAGCGGCTAAGAGAGCGTCGGCAACGCCTAAAACCCTGTCACAAGTTGCCAGACCAAACCGGCGGTGGCTATTAGCAGAGCCAGATCCAAAACATCCGTTAACGGCTGGGCGGCTCTGCCGGTGAGCCAGGTGGGTTTATCGGCGATGGGTAAAGGTTGCACAAACTCGCCGATGTAGGCCAACCCCGTGACCCACCCCGCATGGAGTCCCCAGGCGATCGCGATCGCCCCACCATCGGCCCAGCGAGCACTTACCAATACCATGCCCAATAGCCACAGTCCCGGCTGCTGCC
>CAZLYS010000290.1:0-6082 GCA_964563415.1 uncultured Halomicronema sp. | reverse complement strand
TAGGGGATACGCCAGAGGATTCGTCAGTTTCACAGACTGCTCCTCCTCAAAATTCCAGTTGAATGTCTTGCATCAGCCGCGCAATGCTCTCTGGATCACCCTTGGCATAATAGCCCCCGGTCTGTTCCGAAATCTGATTCAGAATGTCTGGGTTGAAGTCCCCTTCCTCGCCATAACCAATGGTAAAAAAGGCAATCCGTTCATCGGTCGAAAAATCGGACTCTTGCAAATTGGCTAGCAGAGCATCCAACGGCACCTCAGAGCCAGAATCTTCGCCATCGGTGAGCACGAGCACGGCATTGATCGCATCTGCCCGCAGATTGGCCAGCAGCCAGTCTCGCGCATCTAATGAAGCATCGTATAGGCGCGTACCGCCTAACGCCTGCAAGTTGTTGATAAAGTCATAACCGCGCTGGCGTCCCTCGGGTGTGCCATCAACCAACACCGGTGGACGGATTTCTTCGTCAAAGTCGACCAGCGCCACCTGATCATTCGGCCCCAGAGTCTCAATGTAGGTCTGCAGCGTGCTCTGCACAGCAGGCAACTTATTCCCCTCCATTGACCCCGAAGAGTCGACCACAATCACAACGAGCGAAGGTTTCTTCGCAAAATCAGCCCAGGCCGTGATCATCTCGTCGACAACGGCGGCTTCCGGTGGTCGATAGGAATCGTAGCTCGCATCCGCCTCAACCCCAAACTCCGGTGAAAACTTATTGCTTAACGGCACTCCCGGAATCCCTGGCCGCAGCCCGAGTTCCGTGGCTAGGGCCTGAGTTTCAGGCTGTTGTAAATAGTCCAAAAATTGATTAGCAGCGGCATCTTCTTGCTCGTCTACCCAGGGAGCCTGCAGCAAAATGCCCCGCATATTTGAGGTGAAGGTCGCGGGCGGGTATACGGCGATATATTTTGCCGAACCCGGCGGCAGATCAGTATTAGCGGCAATCACCGACGACTCATAGACCGAACCGACGGATGCCCAAAACGGTCCATTCTGCACCATCGCCTTCGCGAGAGAACTCGTAGAGGTGCCATAGCGAGTAATCTTTTGCTGGATTTTTTGGATGTCTGCTTGATAGGCACTCACATCGGCAGCCGTGAGTTCTGCCGAACGCTTGCCTGAGACGGAAGCGAACTGCGCTACCAGCGTTTGCAACCCGGAATTCGATCGCGTCGGTGCCGTATGCACATAAAAGATTTTCTGGGGTGGGCTCGCTGCATCCAAATCCTGATGAGTCTCTGCGGTCGTAAACGCTTGGAATAAGTCATCCACCGCCTGCAGGCTGGGGGCAAGATCTTCTCGCGTCATAAAGACCATGGGACTGTACGCTAGCAGCGGCGCATCGGTGATTTGCGGCACATAGTCTTGTCCAGGAGCCAACTGCTGCATCTGATACAGCAGTTGGCTGTGGTAAATCTCACCATCAACTGAGATTAACGTGGGCAAACCAGGTTCATCAGGAGAGACGGTTCCCGACTGTAGCTGCTGGGTGTGGTTCAAGACGCGGCTAACCACATCGCCGCTGCCCGCTGCCTCACAAGCAATGTAAAAGCTTTCACCGGATTCTAATTGAGGACCCGTCGCATTGAATTGCTCTGCCGCCTGGTCACAAAAATCATGTAGAGCACTACCCACCAACACATTGACTTCAAATCCTTGCTGACTTTGACTGCCACTGCCGCAAGCCACCAGGCTCAGCAGGGGAAAGGCGACTGCCAAGGGACGCAGAAGTTGGCCAAATCGTTTCATGAGTTCAATCGGTGTAAGGGACTTAGCACCCGTGGCTACCGAGCGACTCGCGATCGCCCTTGTTAATCTAAGGTGCTTGGGTAATGGCTCGACGGGTTGACCAAGCGACTACCAGCAAAGAAATACCGCTCATCAAGATGCTGATGCCGATGTACAAGCCGATCAACCAAATCGCACTTTCCGGCCACTGACCTAGCACCAGAATGCCCAAAATCAAGGTAATGACGCCGTCCAACACCAACAGCCATGAGAGGCTGCGGCCCGTTTTGTTGACGAAGGCCGAGATGATAGTCACGATGCCTTCAAACAGCAGCATGAAACCAAATAACCAAGTCAACGTCAAAACTGCTTCAACAGGATTGAATACAACGACCAATCCCGCGATTACGTACAAAATGCCGACAATTAAGCTCAGCCAAAAACCACGGATGGGTTTGGATTGAAACGCCTTTACGATCCGCACAATACCGTTAAAGAGCAGCAACCAGCCCAAAATCAGTGTGAAGGTGACGGAAGAGATGCCGGGCATGGCGATCGCTAAAATTCCCGTCAACATCATCACAATGCTGAGTGCAATCAGCCAGCCAGTCGCCTTCTTTACCTCAGGACCCAGTAATTCTGACAGAGACCTCGATTCCATAATGCGCACTTCCCGTTGACTTGCTTCATCTAGAACAATGTCAAGAGACGCCGAAAAATCACTGGAATCTATGAAAGTCTTAAGATTTTTGGAAAGAACTTTTTCGAGCTACGACTAATTGGGATAGATCAGTTTTCCCCGCTTCTAGCCAACCTAGCTCTTGTAACGAAGGAGCCGCTGCAACGTCGGCTGTCGATAGGTGTTTTAGTCGTGCCACACTCTGCCAAAGGAGTGGTAAGGCACTCACTGCAATGACCAGCGAGACAGCGGTACCGATTAAAGTATCAGCCCACATCCAATTGAGGAAAGTGACTGCGATCGCCGCTAAAATTGCCCCTACTGAACCCACAAGATCTGCCAGGATGTGGAGGAAAACACCTCTCAAATTCAGATCCTGTCGTAGATCACCATGCATCCAGTACAAATTGGCACCGTTGATCAGCAGTCCCAAAGAAGATGTGACCAGCATGGGGAGGGTCAACAGTTCTGTGGGTTGGCCATGCCAGTGGGTCCATGCTTCACGGCCAATCCAGATGGCCATGGCTAAGAGCGCCAGACTATTGATCACAGCCGCTAGCAATTCAATCCGTTGATTGCCTCGGGTGACTGATCGAGATCGCTGGGCCATCACCGCTGCTGTTAGGGCGATCGCCATTGCCACCCCATCAGTGAGCATATGCCCGGAGTCAGCTCGCAGAGTCAAGCTGTGGCTCATCCAACCTACCCAAAGCTCAATTCCGGCAAATACAGTCACAGAAACCATGACCAACGCCAACCAGCGCAACTTGAGTGTGGGTTGCCAGCAAGATAAACAGTGAATGGATTGCCGTGTCACGATACGAATGTCTCGTCAGAGTTGCTTAAGAATACCCCAGGGGGCCTATATTGCAGCACTGTACCCCAGTAGATTTAGCTCGTTGAGCGATGGATAAGCCCTGACTTGGCAATGGTCGTTTGGCGACGGCGATTGTGGTCAAAACGACATGGCTGTCTCGGTCGATTAAGGGGCTTTTGCCAACACACTTAGCTGAGCTGTCTAGACCCCGAGTTGTCTTAGCAAGTTCCCGCCTGTTGAGCTGATAGACAGCTTAGACAAGCCAAAACCGCAACGGCAGGTAGTTGGCGGCATCGATTTCCTTAAATAGGGCTTAAGCGGAATGTTAAACTGGCATCTGCGTTCTAGTGAACTGCAGGTCTCAATGCCTCAGCGAGTTTTATTCATCAGTAACGGTCACGGGGAAGATAATCACTCGGCTCATGTCATCCGCACTTTGCGCAAGCTAGCACCGGATATCGACATTGCAGCCATTCCCATCGTGGGTGAAGGTAATGCCTATCGTCGGCTAGGTATACCGATTCTAGGCCCGACCCAAGTGCTCCCCTCCGGTGGTTTTACTTACGTCAACCGCTGGCTATTATTGAAAGATATTCAGGCTGGCTTGTTGAATCTCAGCCTGCGTCAGATTAGGGCAATCCGTCGCTATGGGCCTAAATTTGACTTGGTTCATGCTACAGGAGACTCCGTCGGTCAAACTTGCGCGTATCTCACCGGACGGCCGTTTATATCCTTCATTTCTTGCCTATCGGCTCTGTATGAGGGGCATTTGCAAACTGACTTTGTAATGCGCTTTGTGGTGAGATCGCCCCGCTGTCGCGCTGTCATCACCCGCGACCCGTACACTGCTCAAGACCTCAAAAAACAAGGGTTCGACAAAGTTCACTATGGCGGGATTCCCTCGCTAGACTGGCTGATTCCTCAAGGTAAGGACTTGCAGCTCCAGTCCAATCTGCCAATGGTAGCCTTACTCCCAGGGTCACGAATGCCAGAAGCTGTGCGCAACTTTAAGCTGCAAATGCAGTTTGTGGTGGAAGCGACACGACTGATGGGGAGCACCGTCCAGTTTCGAGCAGCGCTGGTACCTGCGCTGATGCAAGAACTGGGTGGGATCGCCGCTGAATTGGGTTGGCAACATGATGCAGGTACCCTCACCTATGATTTCGCCGATGGGGCGACTGCCGAAATTCGCTGCTATGACGACGCGTTTAACGATATCGTTTGCAACACGACACTGGTGATTGGGATGGCTGGGCTAGCCGTTGACCAAGCAGTTGCTCTAGGGAAACCCGTGATTCAAATTCCGGGTGAGGGGCCACAGTTTAACTATGCCTTTGCCGAAGCTCAGGATCGCTTATTAGGCATTTCTGCTCAAACCATTGGTACAGGGCCAGCTTCATCCACCACTCTGGTCGAAGCGGCGCGCTGTCTGCAAAAGACCTTGAAAGATGCAGATTATCTTACAGCCTGTGTCGATAATGGGCGCGATCGCCTCGGGATTCCAGGTGCTTCACAGCGCATTGCTCAGCTGATTCTTGATAATTTGCAGTCTGGCCTGATTGACATCCCAACCAATGCCCCCGCCGAGCGAGGAACGATTACCCCGTGACTGCCCAGACTCCCCGACAGCGTTCTAGCTATTGGCAGCTCAAGCCCTTCATTCAGCATCACAGTACCCGCTTTGCGATCGGGTTTGTTTGTATTTTGGGTTATGTGCTGTCCACCTTGGGACTCCCTTACCTAGCAGGACAAGTCGCCCTCTACATTGGCCAAGGCAATGTACCACAAATGGCCTACTGGCTTGGGTTAGCGGCCATTATTTTTCTCGTGCGCAGCGTCTTCCAATATTGGGAGAACATTATTATGATCCGCGCCTCGTTGGATGTAACGCTGGATTTGCGGCAAGCCGTCTATGCTCACCTGCACCGTCTAGGCTTGGACTATTACGAACGCAACAAGACCGGTGACTTGAGCTATCGCCTCACAGAAGACATCGATCGCATTGGTGAAGTTATTCACAAAATGTCGCAGCAGTTTATTTCCTGTCTGCTGCAGCTCATTGCCATTCCTATTTACATGTTGTATTTGAATTGGCAGCTAACCCTTGCGGGTCTGATTATTGCCCCACTCATGGCCTGGCTCATTGGCGAATTTGGTAACCGACTCCTCAAGCTATCACGCAAGAGTCAGAACCAGATTTCTAGCTTGTCGGCCCTCCTCACCGAAGTCTTTGGCAGTATGCGTTTAGTTCAGGCTTTTGCCGCTCAAGACTTTGAACAACAGCGTTTTAATCAAGAGGCCGTCCACAATCGCAATTTGCGATATCGAGCCGAACAGCTCAAAGCCTTGCAATATCCCGTTGTGGGCTTTTTAGAAGCACTGGGGATTATGTTTCTCTTTTTCTTGGGAGGTTGGCAGATTGCTCAGGGAAACCTAACTCCACAAGCGTTGGTAAGCTTTTTAGCCGCGATCGCCCTTCTATTGCACCCCATCGATTTGGTGACCCAGCACTACAACGAGTTCAAGCAAACGGAAGCCTCGGTTGAGCGTGTGTTTGCCCTGATGGACGTGAGCCCGACACTGGTAGAACATGCCGATGCTCAACCCCTCCCGGCGGTAACAGGGAAAGTCGAATACAGTGACGTTTCCTTTGCTTACGAAGCCAGCAAACCCGTGTTGCAGCACTTGGACTTGCGAGTGCATCCCGGTGAAGTGATCGCCCTCGTAGGCTCCTCTGGGGCAGGTAAGACGACGCTAATTAACTTGTTGATGCGTTTCTTTGACCCGGTAGATGGACAGGTTTTGATCGACGGCATCGACATTCGCACGGTAACCCTCGATAGTCTGCGGCGACAAATTG
>CAZLYS010000289.1:0-6091 GCA_964563415.1 uncultured Halomicronema sp. | reverse complement strand
AAATTCACTCTCAGCTTTTTTCTTGCTACTTTCTGCTCGTCGAACTCACGTTAGTAGGAAAAGTCAGGAACGGTTGCATTGAGAGTGCGGTTCCACGAAATTTTTGAATAAGACTACGGTCAACCCGATCGCAGTCTTATTCAATCAAAGGTATTCATCCCAAAGATAGGGCTGGATACTTCTTCTACAAATCCATTAGTTAGCGTTAGGCTGAGCCGGACGATAAGGCAAGTCTAGTCCTTCATCCTCGGCTAGCTCATCGTTTGCTTCTACGCCCAGTGCTAAGAGCGGGTTATTCAAAACCTCAGCCAAATTGGTCATCGCATAACCGAGTAATTCATTAGGGTTAAGCACAATCCATCCCTGAGCCGTGAGTTCACGCAACTCAAAGTGCAGGTGTGGCCCGGTCGAGTTACCTGTGCTGCCCACCAAACCAACGACTTCACCTTGCTGCACCGCTTCCCCAGGGCGCACCAAGATGCGAGAGAGGTGAGCGTACCGGGTTTCGAGAGAGCCTTCGGCATGGCGCAATATCACCGTCAAGCCATAGCCCCCTAAGTAGTCTGCGATATGCACTTCACCATCTTGGGTCGCAACTACGGGCGTGCCCTCTGGAGCCCCCAAATCAGTTCCCGTATGAAAGCGACGATCGCCAAAAATTGGGTGAGTCCGCCAACCAAAAAGAGAGGTAATGGGGGAAGGCATCGCTAGCGGAAAGACAAAGTTCTCAGTCCCACGTCGTATCAGATTCAGCGAACGTAGCCTGTCGTTGAAATATTCACGGCTGATGACAGTCGTGTTACCAATGGTGACCCCATTACCGCCGACGCTCACGGGACCCACTGAAAACTGCGCGCCCGCGTCATCGGTCGCACTGCCATAAATAGGAGTGCCACTAGATTGTCCGTTAGCGATCGCCCCACCATCACCACTAGCGCCGCAGCTATGAGCCGGTGCTGACTGCCCCTGCTGCAAGCTGAACTGACATCCGGTAGAGCGATCTGAAAAGATTAACGACGGACCATCTGGAGAGGCTGTGGCTCCCAAACTGTAGTCAGTGGTGTCAATGAGGGAGCCACCCACTAACGATTCAGCGTTGACTGGGGGCACACTTTCCGCCACAGGAGCAGAGGGCAAGGGGCTAGATTCGACCGGTGTCGCCGACTCAAAGACTGGGGTGGCGAAAGGGGGCGTCGATTCGGGTGAGGGGGCAGCACTTAACTGTGGCTTCAACAATGACTCGGCAGATGTTTCGACTGGAGCCACAGGCACCACGGACTCGACAGACGTTGGCGCATCTAATGGCAGCTCTGTTTCAGCTTGGGCAGGCAAAATTCCGACAGTTAACGTGGCGCTAAGGGCACCGACACTGCTCAACCAGAAGAAAGATTGCTTTGGCTTAAAAGGACTCAGATGAGCTCCCAGGTCGCTGGAGAATTGCTCCGGCTGCATATTAGCTGCTCCGTCAGACACCACAGTAAAACCTCAGACATTGTAGCCCAGGCTAATCTCACCTGGCTTTAAAGATCGCACGAATTTTTGGCCATTCTGCTGCAGGCTAACAATTAAGTCACCCTCTAAAGAGACGCCTTCTACGCTACCAATGTGCCCGTCTAATCTAACTTTTTTTCCCTGATGGGCCAGTTTTTCGATATATGCGTTTACGAAGGCTGTATCGCCTTGCTGTTGCCAGTAATAAAACCCTTGGAGGATGCCTCGGAGAGCGATCGCGGCCAGGTCTTCCAAGGTCTTTATCTGGGTAGCTGCTCCGTCGGTTAAAAGCTGGCGGATGGAAGCGGCGTTGGTTGGGAGTGGATTATCCCAATTGAGCCCCACCCCAATTACGACCTGCTGCAATTGCGGCGAGGCGCTAGTGGTCACAGAGATCGCAAGTCGACTCTCGGTCAAAATGCCGCCCACTTTAGAGCCCTGACTAATGAGGTCATTCGGCCACTTAATCTGTATCGGGATAGCCAAATTATTCAAGCTGGTGGTGATGCCCCAAGCACTGGTCAGCGTGAGCAAATTGCTTTGGTGCAGCGGCATCTCGGGTTCCAGCACTAAGGAAAGATATAGCCCCCCCGGTGGCGATGTCCAGATACGTCCCCATTGTCCCCGTCCAGCGGTCTGTTCACCGGCGATAAGGACGGTACCTGCTCCGTGACCTTGGTCGATCAGTTGCCACGCGGTTTGATTTGTCGATGGCAATTGATCATAGAGATGAAGTTGAAAATCAGGTCGCAGTGCTGATAATTCCGGTAGGATGCCCAATTCTGAGGATGGCCGAGCCAGGGCAGTGGTGAGGCGTCGATAATCGATCATAATCTCGGGCCGATGACGTAGCCTAGCCGCAGGCCATAAACCAACGTCCGCATGGGTTAGGCGATCGCTCAAGTGCAACCATGCCCGGAGGTTTTACTCATACTACAAACAATCAAGCCTTTTCACTTAGCGTGATGTCAACTCGTTGGCATTGGCAAGAGCCTGGATCAGGAGATCGTTCTGAAGCAGGATTCACTCCGGATGGGTCGTTTTGCCTGCGATGACCACGCTACCAATAGTTTGTCGAAAGCATCCTGCTGTGAGGTATTTGACTGAGGAGTGGCATAGCTGGAAGCAGCCAGCGTGATCGCCGCAACCGCGAGAATTGTATTAATGAGGGTAGAAAGTTTCATGGCAGGTCAGGGCTAAATGGGAGCAATATGGTTATCGTCTGGTGTGCGCTAGCGTTTGGCGGTGATAGCTACGGCGATCGCCCTGTGTGCTTGCGAGGATTTACCGGTGAGAGCGATCGCTCTCACCGGTGATGGCGATTACAGATCAGGTCGGATAAGGTCGGGTTTTTGTCTCGATTGCGGGTGATCGAGCCAGTTCGATAGTCGAGCTAAAATGCCTGGTCTCGCTAGGGTTGACGAGCCTTCACGATCGCCCCACCGACCCCAGCAAATGATATGCGGCTCTGGCTGACTCGGTGGGTCCCCCTATTCAGTCGGCAATAGACAGACTATCTTTACAATCAGGGCTTTCCCTATGCAGTCCAGCAAAGGTTCGAGACCATGGCAACCACCCGACCGTCCAGTGAGGAAATGCTGCAAGCGCTGCGATCTCAGGTGAGCGCTGAGCAACGTAATGGCCACAGCGACAGTACTGAACGGCTTCCCTGGACGATTGAAAACAGCGAGGAGCTGTACCGCATTCACGGTTGGGGCGACCCTTATTTCTCGATCAATGCGGCGGGGCACGTTACGGTTTCGCCGCGCGGCGATCGCGGTGGTTCCCTCGATTTATATGACCTGGTCTCCGCCCTCAAACAGCGCAACTTAGATTTGCCGATTCTGATTCGATTTTCCGACATTTTGGAAGATCGCATTGAGCGGCTGAATGCCTGCTTTGCCAAAGCGATCGCCCGCTACAGCTATGACGGCGTGTATCGGGGCGTCTTTCCGGTGAAGTGCAATCAGCAGCGTCATTTGGTGGAAGATCTGGTGCGTTTTGGTCAGCCCCACCAGTTTGGGTTAGAGGCGGGGTCTAAGCCAGAATTGTTGATTGCCCTGGCCACCCTCGACAATCCTGGAGCGCTATTAATCTGCAACGGCTACAAAGATCAGGAATATGTCGAAACCGCGATGCTGAGTCAGCGGTTGGGCCACACGCCGATTATCGTGCTGGAACAGTTGGATGAGGTGCCCTTAGTCATTGAAGCCAGTCGACGCTTAAACATTCGGCCCATTTTGGGGGTGCGGGCAAAGCTGACGAGCAAAGGGATTGGGCGCTGGGGGGGCTCAGCGGGCGATCGCGCCAAGTTTGGCCTCGCCATTCCTGAAATTCTCAGTGCGGTGGAACAGTTGAAAGCCGCTGACATGCTGGACTGTCTGCAACTGCTGCACTTTCACATTGGCTCGCAGATTTCCGCCATTAGTGTCATCAAAGATGCCCTGCGAGAAGCCTGCCAGATCTATGTCGAGCTGTCGGAACTCGGTGCCCAAATGGGCTATCTCGATGTCGGCGGCGGTTTGGGCATTGACTACGACGGCTCTAAAACTAACTTTTACGCTTCCAAGAATTACAGTATTCAAAACTATGCCAACGATGTCGTGGCAGAGGTTCAGGAAGCCTGTTCAGCTCGCAACCTGTCGGTGCCGACGCTGATTAGTGAAAGTGGCCGAGCGATCGCCTCCCATCAATCCGTGCTCGTGTTTGATGTGCTGGGCACTAGTGACAGACCCGGATTAGACCCCATCGAGTCCCCTACTGCGGATGATCATGCCTTGCTGCGCGAGCTGCATGACACCTACACCAACGTCACCATCAATAACTATCAAGAGGCGTATCACGACGCCGTTCAGTTCAAAGATGAGTCAGTGAGCCTGTTTAACTTTGGCTACCTGAGCCTGACGGAACGGGCCAAAGTTGAGCGACTGTATTGGGCCTGCTGTCGTCGCATTCTCGAACTGGTGCGCCACGAAGATTACGTCCCCGACGATTTAGAAGAGTTGGAGAAGAATCTGGCGTCGATTTACTACATCAACCTGTCGGTGTTTCAGTCGATGCCGGATGCGTGGGCGATCGATCAACTGTTCCCCATCATGCCCATTCACCGACTGGATGAGGAACCCACCAATCGCGCGACTCTGGCCGACCTCACCTGCGACAGCGACGGCAAAATCGAGAAATTCATTGACCTGCGGGATGTCAAATCGGTGCTGGAACTGCACCCCATCAACGAGCAGGAACCCTACTATCTGGGTCTCTTCCTCGGTGGGGCCTATCAGGAAATCATGGGCAACCTGCACAACCTATTTGGTGACACCAACACCGTCCACATTCACATGACGCCCAAGGGCTACCACATCGAGCATGTGGTGAAAGGCGACACCATGACGGAAGTGCTCAGCTATGTGCAATACGACTCCGAAGACCTGATCGAAAACATCCGTCGGAGATCGGAACACGCCCTACAAGACGGCACCATCACCATCCAGGAAGCGCAACTCCTACTCCAGCACTACGAGCACAGCCTCAATCACTACACCTACCTCTCCACGGATTAAGAGGTGCATTAGACGTAGCTCACTGAGAAAACCTGTATGAGGGTTATTGTCTACACCAGCACTTATTGAGGTTAGGTGGTTGTTGGCTGAATTTACTTCCCCGAAAAGTTCAGCCAAAATATACAGAAGTGAGTATCTCTATCTGATGACTTCTAATGCTGCCTCCTTGAGCGTCTTCATTTCCTATTCCCACAGGGATGAGGACTATAAAGATGAATTGGTTGTGCATCTCGCCTCCCTCAAACGTCAGGACAAAATTCGCGCCTGGCAGGATCGCGATATTGAAGCTGGGGTCGAGTGGGATGCCAAAATCAAACAGCAGCTTGAATCTGCCGAAATCATTTTGCTTCTGATTACCCCCCGATTCCTGGCCTCTGATTACTGCTACGATCTGGAAATGCAGCGGGCAGTGCAGCGTCACAACGAAGGTACTGCGCGAGTTATTCCCATCATCGTCAAGCCCTGCGACTGGCAAGGAACTCCATTCAGCAAACTCCAGGTAGTACCGAAGGATGCTAAACCCATCACTAAATGGGATGACCAAGATGACGCCTTTCTAGATGTTGTCAAAGGCATCCGCCGCACTGTGGAATCACTGCAATCAGACAGAGGTAACCTTTCAGAACAACCCAATTCTCAGCCCCTTTCAAACACGCAAAGTCATAATCTGACTGAAAAGCAGCAGCATCTTTTGAAGTGGATAGTGCAAGAAGTTCGTGCTGGCAAGCTGGATGAAGAAGAAATCTGGTTCTATTGGACTAATGACGGACTAACTGTTTCGGATTATAGAGGTTCAGTTCCTGACACTAAACCAGCGACTCTCGGTGCCTTGCAAAATGAAGGGTGCCTTGTATGCGAGCGCAGAACTAATAACGAATTTCGGTTTGCTCTAACTCGTAGGGCCTATGAACTCGCAGATGCTCTTTCAAATCTTGAATCACAGGATTCAGACCCATCAAAAAAGCATTAGGGGTAACAGCTTCTAGTACTTCTGTTGTTACCCCTGTTACCACTAACAAATGTCTCCAATTCTCTACTTA
>CAZLYS010000288.1:5450-6096 GCA_964563415.1 uncultured Halomicronema sp. | reverse complement strand
TTGGGATTTGATTCCATATAGCGGTATTTTATAATCAGAAATAACCGCCACATGAAAACATATCTTTCTTATCTCTCCCTGGCAATTATTTTCACCCTTACCGCCTGCATTGAAAATACGGGAACTGGAAATCCCAATATTGGTGATCCATTAGCATCTCGTACAGATTTATCCGGAACCTACAGAGGAACAGCTACTTACGAGCGTTCTGAAAGGAGGTTTCATTATCATGAAGATGCCTCCTTTGACTCCTTACAAACCATCATTTTAGCTGCAGATACATTTGAGGAAACTTTCATAGTTACAGCAATAGACCTCACTAAGAATATGTACAAAGTGGAGCGAACTGGCCCCTATCAAACCTTCTTTTATGAAATAGGTGCGAAGGATAACGACTACATCTTTGGAGAGGACTATTCCTACTTTCTTGATTACACCTATGATAAATATTGGGAGAGCTACATGAAATTCGATCCTCTCAAAGACTCCCTTGTGGGACATATGAAAGAACTGGGAGTGTTTTCCACTTATATTGAAGACAGTCTGGGAAATATCCTTTACGAGTTCAAGACAGATGATATTTATGAGGTAAAAGCGAAGCGGTAGCTCCCTACTTAATTTGGAAGGCTATTTTCTGGAGCTGATT
>CAZLYS010000288.1:0-5440 GCA_964563415.1 uncultured Halomicronema sp. | reverse complement strand
CCCTACAGAATGATCAAATAAACCGTTCAGGTTATTTCCTGCGGGGTCCTCCAGTCTGGAATGAACCCATAGAATATATTGCCCGGGTTCCCACTTCCCATGAGGAGTAAACTCCCAACTTTCTTCAGCAAGCCCCAGGGTGGGTTTTCCAGCAATTTCCTGTCCTTCTATAGTTGTAAGCATGAGTCGGTTTCTGAGCGACATTACATCCAGGATATCAGGAAACATCACTTTCAATGGGGCAGAACTATTGGATGCAGGAGGAATGATCACCCACTTATCTGTATTGGGCGGGATGGTGTCTTTCTGCCTAACCACAAAGTGTTTTACAAAGGTTCTTGTAAGGGGTTGATGGTAAATATCTTCGAGCCCACTTAATACAAGCTGATAATTTTCACCAGCCTTAATTGCATGGCCTAATGCCTCATGAACTTGTAAGCCTTCCTTTACTCTGGCAGGATCAAATATCAAAGTCAGCTGATTCTGCTCTTGGTTCCAGAGTTCGTAGACATTGTTGAAAATGGCCCCTTTTACTTCTGCTCCCCTTGCATCTAATAGATGGATCTTTTCCAGATTTCCGACCGTCTTCATGGGGGAGGAAAACTGGATATACATTCTCAATAGATTTTCTGGCAGAGTATCAGTAGAAGGATAAACAGCTACTACGTTAGGTCCTGTTTCTTGCTCTTCATGATCACGCTTGCAGGCGCTAAGCAGCAAAACAGATACAAGTACACATAAGCTTGCCTTCATGGATGGTTTGATTATAAAAAGGCCCTCTTTCTCATAAAGAAAGAAGGCTTCACTTGGAGAACTGGTTATTTTTCCGTCTTGTCTGAAGTCAAATCTGGATATCCTTCCAGGGGCTTAATCATATCATGAAATTGCTTGGTAAACTCCTGCCCTTCTCCATACTTATAGTCCGGAAAGTCGTACTCTGAAATAAACTCACTTAGGCGTAGGTAAGGTCCCTTTAGTTCAGAAACCAGATCTAAGCCTCCTGTGTCCAGGTTTCTCTTTAAAGCCGCTATCATCATCTGGTTTTGATTATCTACCTGAATAATGGTGCTGGTAGGTAGCGGGTAAATGGGAATACCTTCGGGTACTCCTGAGAATCCTGTCTTCCCTGCTAAGCCTTCCCCTTTACTGGCTGAGGCTACGTCTTTCATAGAAATAAGTCCCCCACTCCTATGCTTATGCGTCACAAGTAGTTTTTGATCTGTGGTTCCGTCTTGCTCCTGACTCATGTAGGATATCATATCCACAGGTGTATTTCCATACCCCAGTTCAGCAATGGTGTTGCCGGTAATCTTGTTCCCTTCCTTGATGTCACGTAAAGGGATAGTGACCAAGGGTGTACATGTATAGCTGGCAATTAAGGTAGGTTCTCCCTCCAACTCTGTAATTAACATCGCTCTGATAGGTGCCCTGGTTTCATTCTGGGTATGGATGGCATGGTAGATTTCAATTCCTCCTACCACAGCCTGTTCCTCATTAAATGGATACCTTATCTTTCTTAGCGTTGAAGCAAATTCTGTATTTTGTAAACCTGCTACATAGAGATTGCCATCATAGTAGTCTATGTCGGTAATGTTAAGCGTACTGCCAGCCTTATCTCGCCAAAAAACCAACTCTTCTGAAGCTGGATTCTTGATGGATACTTCTGTGCTTTTTACCGCAGTAGGATCCCATAAACGGATTTCATTTCCTGCTGGACTTACTATGGCTATGGAACAGGGCGCGTCTGGTGCATGGCCCTTTTTGACTGCCACATATACCTCCTGGCTTAGTGGGTGCACCTTCATATCCTGAATAACCATTTCTCTGACTTCCATCTCTAACACCTCCGCCAACCTTAGGTCAAAATCCAGGAAATTATAAGGGATGGGATCTTCAGTATTAGTAGCTTCCGTGGGGATAGCTAAAATTTTTCCTCCTTTACTATCTCCCACAAACAAGACATTGTCTGGCCCAAAGGCCATGACATTTGCACCAGATAGTTGAATACTTGAAACTTTAGGCTGCCAAAGCATAAAGCCTGAAATCATAGCCAAGGAAATTAATCCCGCAAGAATGAAAGTAATACGTTTCATGATTTGGTTTTTATCAATGGGTTATAAAAGGAAATTCAGGGTAGTCGCCAGATAGAAAATATTTTCTGAGGGGCCAGAAGCCTTAATAAATTCCCCCGCCAGGAAGTAAGAAGTCAATAAGTTCAGGGATACATTTCTGTTCACTTCATACTTCATATTGAGACCCAGCACGTCTCCAATATGCTTGGCTTCTATCCCGTCAGCAGGTCTTGAAAGAAATCTGGGAGGAGCATATAAACCATCATTTCGGCTTGTGCGGTAGAACAGGGCGTAGTCCATATAAACTACCAGGTCTTTTAATGGAAACAGCGTAATGCTCGGGTGAAAGCTGGTCAGGTTGGCGGGGGTATTAACAGCAGCCAAACTGTATAAGCCCGGATTTACGAATAGGGGATTAAAGGTTTGGAGCTTATCATCTCCTAATTCTCTGTCCCCACTGGATAAGTCTAACTTAATCCCCACTAAGAGTCTCCAGGCTGTATTAGGGAAGATATACTTCCAATCTGTTTCAAAGTTATAGGCTCGAATGTTACTCTCACCTAACTCTCCGACCTGAAAAACCAGTTCTGAATTGAAGGTAAATCTGCCCACCTTCCCAAAGCTCCTAAGACCTAGAGAATGCCTGGTCTCCTGACCTAGCTGATCACTCATTCGGGACAGGTCTGATTGAAACCCCAGGTAGTAGGTCTCAAAAGTATGAACTCCCTCTTTTAGCGGCCATTGTACATACAAGCCCCATAGCTTAGGATTTGTAGCCTCCGCATTCATAAGGGTAAACTCATTATCAAAGGCACCAACCTGAGGGGATACCTCTTTCCCGTAAAACAGACGTGCATGTGTTGCTGCATTCCCTACCTGAAGCATGACTAGGTCAAAACTTCTACGGATATTGGTCCCATCTCTCCTTCCTACTAAACGTGCTACCCCCAGATCCAATTCCTGTCTTCCCAACCTGATATCCAGAGCAGTTTTCTCTTGATCACCAAAACTGAATTCCACAAAACCCTGGTGCCAATCAATATCATCATCCTGAAAAAGCCTGTCCTCTCCTGTGGTTAATCCATGATACAATTCGCCAAAAAGGCGAATATGTTTCCCTAGCTGTATAGAAGAGTGAAAGCTCAGTCGTTGAGAAAAGTATGTGTCATCAGATGTGGTCCAATCCTGGTTGGTGAAGCTCTCTAAGCGTGCTCTGTAGCTTCCTCCAAAAGATAGATATATGCTTCCTGTATCATTGAGAGGGATAAACTTAAGAGGATCACCAAATGCGGTTTGGTAGGGGGTTAATTCTGGGTTTCGAAGGTAATCATATACCTCCTCTGATCTATTATCCTTGAAGGCTGGAGGTTCAGCTTTCTGTTCCTGGCTATGGGAGGAAGGCAGGATTCCAAGCAGAACCAATAGGAAACTCAGGATGAATTTGGGGCTCTGTAGCATCACCATTAGGGTTAATGTCTGTTCGAGAATGTATCTGAAAGAATACTTATCGGCCCTGAAACCCAGGCCGTATTCTTCTATTCTCCAATCTCAGGCATTCGCCACAATTCCCTATTCATCTAGGTTAACAAATGAGATTATCTCATCTTTTCTCGTATAATTTTCGTTTTACTTTGCTTAGCGCTTGAGGGGTGATCCCCAAATAAGAGGCGATCATTTTCTGAGAAACCCTTTGAACTATGTCGGGATAGGTGTGAACGAAATCTTCATACCTCTCCATGGCTGAGGCACTCATGAGCATGATTACCCTCTTTTGTAAGGCTTCCATCCTCCGAACAATCCGGGGAAAATCAGGCTTTACATCAAGTGCCTTCTCCGACACCAATACGACAGAGTCTTCCAGGGCCTGAATATTAAGCGAAGAGGGTACCTCTGGTGGCCCACTATCTGCCACAATCCAGCCTTCTGGCGCAAACATGAAAATGTGTTCCTTCCCCTTTTCGTCTACACAAAAGCTCCTTAGTAGCCCTGAACGGACATAATAGACTTTTGTATTCAATTCCCCTCTTCTCTGAAGGAATTCTCCTTTCTTGACTGTCAGCTTCGTTAGAGTATCAGTTTTCACGGTATTCTAAATGTAGATTTCTCTCTTTAGCTACATAGAATTAGCAAATCTGAATGAGAAAGGCAATTATCTTCATAGGCGTACTGCTCCTCGTAATAATCTCCTTAATGGGAAGATTTATCGCCTGGAGTCTGGATGATGTCTTATTCCACCTGGAAACAGATGAAAAGATCGTTGCTCTTACTTTTGATGATGGGCCTCATCCTGAAGCTACTCCTAAATTGTTGGACACCCTTGATTCACTTGGAGTAAAAGCCACCTTCTTTGTGTGTGGGAAGCATATCAAGCTATACCCAAATCTTTTACGGGAGATCGTGCGTAGAGGGCATGAAATAGGAAATCACGCCTGGACACATCAGGCACTTTATCATTTCTCTGAAGAAATCCCTTTTAAAGAAATTAAGGAGACCCATGAACTCATAGCAGAAATAACAGGAATTACTCCTACCCTATTCCGACCACCCTATTTGGTTCAGGGGGTAGGGGTAAAAAGGACCTTAACCAAATTCTCTCTTCTCTCTATTGGAGCCAGAGTCCATGGAAGTGATTGGGAAAATCAGAATCCCAGGACCATAGCAGACCAAGTCCTCGCCTCTATGAAGCCGGGAGAAATCATAGTCTTGCATGATGGGGATGGAGATGCTCAGGAAGGAGAGGTACAAAAATCCAGAACGGGAACCGTAGAAGCAGTACAGATGATAGGGGCAAGGTTACTCGAGGAAGGATATCAGTTTGTAACCATTAGTGAGATGATAAAATTGGAAGAGAAAGAGTAGAAGTTAAATTATTGATGACTAATGAATTACATACTTACTCCATCCACCATAAGTCTGTTATCAACTATTTTTTGCAGGGATGAATTTTTAAGTAAATATCCATTTTTTCCAAAAACCTATTATACCACAGAGCAGATATAATATCACATTAATTTTGGGAAATATTGAATTAATAAATAGATTGAATAAGTAAATCCTTTCGGATAATATCCCTTTTCATTTCTAACTGACTTTACTGAATCTAACAATGTGTAACACCATCTGGGGTTAACACATTGATGATGAGTAACTTAATTCAAATTAAGCTACTTGGTCAGCTTTGTTATATCTAGTACTAAGCACACAAATCAATAACCTTAAGCACCTAGTCCTAATGAGAAGTTTTTATTTTTTAATTCCTGTTCCATGGCGCTTACAAAGAATATATTTATTTCAATGTGAAGCTCTCCTATCTTTAGCTCATAAGCTGAAAGTATTTACTGGTATAAGCCTGCTCCTGTTTTTGGGAA
>CAZLYS010000287.1:2194-6098 GCA_964563415.1 uncultured Halomicronema sp. | reverse complement strand
TGCCAAGACGCCAGTTCACCCCCTCAGAAATTCGCCTGCGGCAGAATAGCTTTCGTGATCGCGGCGGGCTGGCTTTAGCGGATGGTCGTCCTGAGCGGTTTCGCCTCATGCAGCCGGAAGATGCCATCCCCGATCAAAAGGAACCGCGCTGCTACCTGATCGATACTGAGGAGATCGATCTGCTGCCGTCGTTGCGGACTCATCTGCAGGAGCGAGCACCGTGGAATGCAACTCAGGTTTGGCGCTTTTATAACCAGGTTCTGCAAACCCTAGAGTCTCTGCATGGCCAAAAGTTTACGGTACCGGCGGGGCAAGTGCGGCAGGGGCTTGTGCATGGCAACCTGAGTCTCGACAGCATCTTGATTGATTGGCCCGAAGATCCGGCCTTTGCGGGAGATCCACAGTTTTTGGTTTATGTGACCGATTTACTGCTGTGGGAAGGGTTGTTTGACCCGCCGGGACAAGAGGCCCCCCGCCCCACTGTGGCGGATGATCTTGTCGCTGTGGGAAAGTTGGGCTACCGATTATTGATGGGCGAGCCTGACGATGCGGCGGTCGGTGATCCTTACCAACCCGAGGATTGGCCTGCGGTACAACCAGAGCTCAAGCAATACACGTTTCAGCTATTGGGCCTGCGGACGCCCTTTCCTAGTGCGGCGGCAGCGCGGCAAGCCATTCCTGCCGATTGGCAACTGCTCGAAACTGTGCGCCCAGCGGTCACGGCTGATGAAGCTGACTCTGTCACCCCTCGCCGCTGGTGGCGTTGGTTGTTGGCCTTGCTGCTGCTGGGTTTACTCGGTGGCGTCTTGGGCTGGTGGCTGACCCGCCGTCAACTGGCCATTGCCAGCAGCGCCACACCACAACTCTGCTGCTTTGACGCAGCCGCAGGCGTCCCTCGGGGAGAGTTTACCTATGCCAGCGATCGCGCCGGTCTCGGTGACTACGTCTTTCGGCAAAAGAATTTGGTGTTTCCGGACGTCACGGTGGAAGCGGCGATCGAAACCACCTATCCTGAAGTCGCCTTAACTTACAGTCCCATGCTGACGGATGAGGCGGCGATCGCTGCCGTGATCCACGAAGAAGCTGATTTCGCCCTCTCTACCGTCTTTGGTGAAAGTGAGGGTGCCCTGAGACCCATCCCAGCCGAGTTACGGGCGAGTCCAGTGGCCCATGACGCGATCGCCGTCTACGTGGCCTTTAGCTATGAGCAGCGCGCGCAAGGCTTACCCCAGGCATTGAGCGGCCGGTTGACCTTTGAACAATTACGCCAACTCTATACCGGGCAAATTACCAACTGGCGACAGTTGGGCGGGCCAGATTTGCCTGTGCAACTCTACGTGCCGTCAGAGCCTGACATGGTGGCGATTTTTGAAGACCGCGTGTTGCAAGACCCGCTCGCGATCGCGGCCTTTCGGCAACTCGTTGAGCTCCAAACCACTCAATCACCCCAAATCACCACCACCACAGATGAGCCTCCGCTGACCCCGGTGCGCATCCTCCGCACCTTCGATAGCTTACGCGCTGTGATTCAAGATTTTGAAGAAGGCGCGATCGGCAGCATTGGGTTTGGTCCCCTCAGCCAGGTGTTTGGACAGTGCTCGGTCTATCCCCTGGCACTCAAAGCCGATACGGGGCAGTTTGTGCAGGCGATCGTCCGCACAGAAGGGGGCACCGCGATCGACCCCTCTATCGATTTATGCCAAGACAAAGGCAGCTATCAACGCCACGATCGCGTGATTGTAACCGGGCAATATCCCCTGGCCTACCCGTTCGAGGTGATTTATCCCTACGACAACAGCCGTGCCCCAATGGGTCGCAAAGTCGTTGAAATGCTGCAAGCCACCGATAGCCAACGGCAGTTAGAACGAGCAGGACTAGTCCCAATAGAAATTGATGAGGACTGAGACGGCGATCGCCACCAGATTACTGCGGGAAGCGCCCTCATGCACAACAGCGATATGGCAACCGCCTATGGTGCTATTGCGACATTTTCAGGATGATTTGCAACCAGGTCGAGACCGCTTTGATTTCTAGAATGTCCACACAATGAGCGTTCTAATTCTGAACTCCGCATTTCGCATTCCGCATTCTGCATTCCGCATTCTGCGACAGCTACGCCACCACGCGCCCCTCGGCCCGACCAAAGAGCAAATAGTGCTCGAAGCCACTGGCAAGGACCCCACTCGATACCGCTGCCACCACATCAGCGTTGTTCGCCAGATAGGCACTTTGGTCAAACGATGCCGATGGGTCGCGCCCTTCTCTCTGTCCCAGCGAGATGAAGTGAGACAGTCCGTCAGTCAACGCCCCGATGCTTACCGCCGTTGCCACATCAGGGTTTTGCGCCAGATAAAACGCTTCTTCAAACAGCAGCCCGCCGCTTAAGCGCCCCTCTTCTGCGCCGAACTCGATGTAGTGCTCAAAGGCGCTGTCGAGCACCCCGGCATCCACGACCGCTTGGACATCAGGATTGTTGAGCAAATAGTCACTGGCATCAAAGAACGCGCTGGGGTCGCGGTTTTCGCGATGGCCCAAGTTGAGGAAATGGGCGATCGCCGTCGTTTCTCCCCGGCCGACCGCCGCGGCCACATCAGCATTTTGCGAGAGGTAATAGTCAGCATCAAACCAGTCAGAGGGGGTACGTCCTTCCTTAATGCCAAACAGCACAAAGTGCTCAAAGCCGTAGTTGAATTGTCCCTGCTGCACGGCGGCAGCGACGTCTGGGTTGTCACTCAAGTAGTCGGTTTCATCAAACAGCGGCGCGAGGCGTAAGCCGCCGACCTCGATATTGAAGTCGACTAGGGTGCTTTGATATGTCTGTCCGGCCCGAATCGTAGTGTACGACACCCACTGCTCGAAGTTGAAAACAAGGCTGTTTGACATCGGTGAAGCTGGAACCGCATTTGAGAGGGTATAAGTCTCGTCAGTCGCCGGTTCTCCAGCCGGTAGTACATTGCCTGCCAAGTCTTGAATATCTGACCCAGTGGCGAGATCGAGGCCGACAGTGCCATTGAGGCTGGCTAAGTCACCCCCAGAGAGGGTGATATCAAAGGTTAAGGCGGTGACCTGAGTGACGCTGAGGCCAGCAGTAGTGCCTGTCGCTACAAAGTCAGCAGCATCCACGTTTTGCACCGCTTCGTCAAAGGTGGCGAGGAAGGTGAGCGTGTCGGCACTGGTGACACTGGTCTCGGGTGTCTTGCGGGTAAAGCTGGTAAGGGTCGGTGCAGTTTTGTCGGCCACAATGGTGCCGAACACGTCGTTATTGTTTTGGTCAATGCCATCACCATTCGTGCCCGTATTGCCATTGGCATTAGCGGCGGTGTTGCCGGAGAAGGTGACGATACCCGCTGTGGTAACCGTAGGAGTACTTCCTGGCTCACCTTGGTCATTGGTGTTGGCGTCCAGGCTGTCTTGGGTGATGGCAAAGACGGCCCCACCGAGCCCCTGACCTCTGGTTGCTATCCTACCGCCAGTGGCGCTGTTGTCTTCAAAACTGCTGTTGACAACGTTGAGGGTGCCACTGCGGATAAAAATGGCCCCTCCCATACCTGCGCCGCCACCGCCTCTGCCACCGCCGTTGGGGGTATTGATGCCATTGCCGCCGCCGAAGCCACCGCTGCCGTTGCCACGACCGCCACCACCGCCGAAGCCGCCACTGCCACCGACTAAGCCGCCACCGGCTCTACCGCCGCCGCCGCCGAAGCCGCCGTTGCCGCTATTGTTACCTCTGTTACCGCCACCGCCACCGAAGCCGCCGTTGCCACCGTTGCGGCCTCTGCCGCCGCCGCCACCAAAGCCGCCGTTGCCGTTGCCATTGGCTCTGCCGCCACGGCCACCGTAGTTACCATTGCCACCATAGGCTCCGGCATTCATTGCCAGGGCACCACCAATCGTACCGGGAATA
>CAZLYS010000287.1:0-2184 GCA_964563415.1 uncultured Halomicronema sp. | reverse complement strand
GGCCCCGGCATTATTCGTGCTGCTGGCAAATAAGCCACCACCACCGTCACGGCGACTGTTACCGTACATTCCCCCACCGCCATCGGTGCGATCGCCGCCAGCGCTACCACCACCGATCGCCCGGTTGTTACTCAAGGTGACATCAGTAAGCGTGACCTCGCCATCATAGATAAAGAGGCCTCCCCCCATGCCCGCGCCACCGCCGCCGTGGAAGCTGTTCCCCCCTTTGGCGAGACCATTGGTGATAGTCAGATCGCTAATCGTCACCGTGCCTGACTTCACAAACAGGGGGCGAAAGTCGCCGTCGGTGTCGGCGTCGGTACTGCTGTCGCCGTCGATGGTAAAGCCATTACCAATGATCTCAATGTTGCTGTTCAGCAGGGTTGTCATCACCCCGTCAATCTGCACATTGGTTTGCAGGGTGATGGTGTCATCGGTGCCACTCGCATCGCCGCTGGTCAGGGTTTCTCCATCAGTGTTGGCCTGCAAGATAGCCCAACTGAGGGTGCCAACGGTATCGCCGAGACCGTTGTCGGTAGTTTGGGTGACGTTATAGTTGGCCATGGTCGGTTTCCTGATTTGTCGAGTGTGTGGGTATGGGTAGAGGCGGCATGACTTTCATCCGCTTCTCCAGAAATTAAGGAGAAGCGTGGGGGCGGGCGATGTCTTTGTGAGTGAGGGGCGGATCGCAATTCCGCTATCTCGGGCATCCGGGGGATGGAATCAGTGCCAAGATGGCGAGATTTTAAAGAGGCGATGTGAGGTTGGGCAGTCTCATGCACGAAGTGCTTGAGCCGTTCCTTCTCAAGTCGTCGTGCTGCAGGCAATACGGTTTAGCGATCCTGTGTAGGAATCAGCTGCTCCACGGAGCTAAACCCCCCAAGCTAGTAGGGGTTTAAGACGTTGTCTCAGGGTTCCCAAAAAGTTTCGTAAGATTTGTTACCAAACTAATTTTTCGAGTCCCCTGGAGCAATTTGAGTAATTACACGTATCTCTTTTAGTGTGGGGATTTCCACGGTTTCACCAAGGTTGCCAGTCCCCCTACCCGGTGGACATCACGCTAGCCGTGCTCTACACCTGTGCCTTGATGCCCCAGTCCTATCGTGATGTTCTGGAGCGATCGCCAACCGCTACCGCCGATCGCAAAAACTAGACTTTGGTCGAATCAATTTGCCGATCGCGATCGCGACAATGAATCAGGATGACCGATACCAGGGCAAGCCGATGAATCGCTTTCCGTTTCCGTGGGCGGGCGATCGCAATTTGACCAGGGGTGACTGTCGCCCCTCGACCACTCAACCGCGGCCAGCGATGACCCATCCCGCAGGCTACTCGGCCCCCGCTGGGGTGCAAATTTCGCAGCGCACGCAGCGCCGTTTGAGTCGTACGACTCGGCAGGTGCTTGCGGATCCGCATTTGATGCGCCGGGTCAGCGATCGGGTGTATGCCCTGTGGCAGGCTGATCAGCGTCAGTGGCGCGATCGCGATCGGCCCCATGCTCCTTAGCCGTTAGCAAGGCGGTTTGCCCGTGGCTTTTTCCCTCGACAACTTACAAAACTACGTCACGTCCCAGCGGTTTTACGTCTACCTCGAAGGGGACAACGAACCGTCTGCCTGTTTTAGCGAATGTTCGGGACTGTCGTATAAGGCGAAAGTCAAGCGCTTTTTTGAAGGGGGGGCCAACAATCGGGAACGCATTTTGGTCGGGCAGCCCAAATTTAAGCAAATCAAGCTCAAGCGTGGCGTCACAGACAATATGGTGTTTTGGGATTGGATCAATCAGGTCTGGAATCCTGATCCGAGTACCCCTGGCATTCGCCGCAATATCAGTATTGTTGTGTTTAACCCAGCGGGTGATGGCGTCCAGTGTTGGACCGTGATTGGGGCCTTTCCCATCAGTTGGAAAGCGCCCGCGATGAAAGCCAAAGCCAAGAACCTAGCGATGGAAGAAATCAAGCTCGCGTTTGAAGGCTTGGACGTGTCGACCACGATCGCGACGGGAGCGACCTTGCTCAGTGGTCGAGACGAAGTAGCGGAATTTGGATGAAGGTATTGCCTGGATTTTCTCTGTTGCTGCCAACCCCTGCCTGTGTTTGCCACCGTGAGTACCCATGACTGGCCGTTTGATGCGATCGCAAGCTCCGGATACTAGCTCCGCCCAACCGTCCCCCTCGGGAGCGAGCC
>CAZLYS010000286.1:0-6107 GCA_964563415.1 uncultured Halomicronema sp. | reverse complement strand
TTGGCAAAGGGCACGAGGTCTTCGCCCTGCCACAGCGCAAAGGTATAGTCCGTAAACAGATTGGCCCGTTTGCCACTGCCCGCTTGGGCATAGATCAACACGGCGTCTAACGTCATGGGATCAACTTTGTACTTCCACCAGTACCCCCGTTTTCGACCGACTAAATACGGACTGTCCCAGGCTTTGATCACTAAGCCTTCAGCACCTTCGTCCCGCGATCGCGCCCGCATAGCTTCCAGCTCGGTGAAGGAGTCGAACTCTAGAGGGATGGAGCGACCTATTCGGGCATCGGGGTACTCGTCCAGCAGTGCCAAGAGCAAGGACTTGCGATCGCGCAGTGGCTTTTCTCGAATGTCGTGCCCGGTATGTTCTATCAGGTCATAGGCAACAAAGCGTACAGGATTTTCGGCCATGACCTTTTTGGTGACGCGCTTGCGGCCCAAGCGTTTTTGCAAATGGTTGAACGTCAAAGGGCGATCGCCTTCCCAGCAGAGAATTTCACCATCCAACACATGCCCATTGGGAAAGGCTTGAAACGCCTCCACAATTTCGGGAAACTGTTCCGTGATCAGGTCTTCGCCCCGCGACCAAATAAACACCTCATCGGCTCGCTTGATGACCTGTGCTCGAATGCCGTCCCACTTCCATTCCGCTAGCCAATGAGACATCTCCTCTGCACGAAATTTCTCCTCATCGATTTGGGAGGCGAGAAAGAATGGGTAGGGCTGGCTGGGGGACGATTCAACCGCTTCCTCGCTGATCAGATTTTCGTAAAACGCCACCGTGGGTTCAAAATCGCCCATCAAGCGGTGGACTAAGACGGGTTCCGGAATGCCCGACGCCTTGGCGAGCCCTTTAATCACCAATTTGCTCGAAGCCCCCACCCGAAAGGCTCCTGTCAAAACCTTATTCAGCACAAAAATTTCAAAGTCGTCGAGCGATCGCCACCAAGACACAATCAGATCGTGCCGTTCCTCATCCGTATCTACGGCCTTCACCAGGGGAATAATTTGCTCCATCCACTGATGCAAGGGAATATCCGCCGCCGATTTGCCTTGCAGGGGCGTATCTCGCAGCAGCAGCGCAATCACCTCTGCCGAATCGCCCACATGGGAGTAGCAATCCTTAAACAGCCATTCCGGCAGGTCAGAAATGCTGAGGTACACATCTCGCAGAACTCGCGACGTGACCAGGCGGCGGCGCGTCTTGCTGAGCAGTAAATACAGCGCCCAAACGGCATTTTCAGGGGCCTCCTCAGCAAAATATTGCCGCAGTGCCTCGACCTTGGCATTGGTTGAGGTCGTGGCATCGATCGCCTGAAAAAGCTCGGTAAACCGCTTCATGCTGCTGAGAAGAACTCCGAAAGCGCCATTGTTGCTTCATTATGACGCCAGCGATGTTCACAATTTGGAATTCGGAGTGCGGAATTCGGAGTGCGGAATTCGGAGTGCGGAATTCGGAGTGCGGAGTTTCGTGTCAATGCTGATGCCCAGAGCCCAAAACCCAGAGCCCAAAACCCAGAACCCGAAACCCAAAACGACACCCAGCCTGGCGCGTGCCCCTGACACCAACTGCCAATTTCTTGCACAATATAGAGGCCCTAATTATCCGTTTAACGAATTAATGATGACTGCGGCTCTGCCAACCCCTGCACAGCAAAAGCCCTGGGCCAAAGCGATCGCCCAACCCGCAAAAGAATTTCCCCTCACGCCTCTGTCAGTAATTGCGGGCGCTATTCCTCCCGACCTGCAGGGCAGTCTGTATCGCAATGGCCCCGGTCGCTTAGAGCGTCAGGGGCAGCGGGTAAGTCATTGGTTTGATGGCGATGGGGCGGTGCTGGCGGTGCATTTTGCCGATGGCCAGGCCCAGGGCACCTATCGGTATGTGCAATCTGCTGGCTTCACCGAAGAAGAGCAAGCCGAGCAATTTTTGTACAGTGGCTACGGCAGTCTGGCTCCTGGCCCCTTTTGGCAACGCTGGAATGCCCAGCTCAAAAATGCGGGCAATACAGCGGTGCTGGCGCTGCCGGATAAGCTGCTGGCTCTGTGGGAAGGGGGCTGGCCCCATCATCTCGATCCGAAAACTTTGGAGACGAAGGGCGTTCATCCCCTAGGGCAGTTGACCGCTAACGAGCCCTATTCTGCTCATCCCAAACGCCACCCTCAAACCGGACATATTTTCAACTTCGGCCTGGTGGCAGGGGCCAATGCTACCCTAAATCTCTACCGCAGCGATGCCCACGGCCATATCGAGAAAAAAGAATCGGTGCCGCTAAACGGCATCCCGCTGATTCACGATTTTGTTTTGGCCGATCGCTACCTTGTCTTTTGTGTGCCCCCGGTGCGGCTGAACCCCTTGCCCGCCGTTCTAGGCTTTCAAAGCTTTAGTGACGCGCTCATGTGGCAGCCGAAGCATGGTACGCAATTGGTGGTCGTGGATGCCGAAACGCTGGAGGTGATTAGCTCTGAGGCGGTTGATCCTTGGTATCAGTGGCACTTTGGCAAAGGCTTTGTCAATAAAGATGGCGACATCGTGTTGGAAGTCGTGCGCTACGACGACTTTGCCACCAATCAACAACTAAAAGAAATCGTCACCGGACAGTTCAAAACGCCGGCCGACGGTCAATTTTGGCGAGTTTGTGTCGAACCCCAAACGGCCCGTGTGCGATCGCAAACCTGTTTGATCGAAGACCATTGCGAGTTTCCTCACATTGCGGACGACCAGCCAACGGTGATCGCTCCTACTTATTTGTCGATCCAAACGCCTAATGAAGACAATACGGGGGAACTGTTTCGAGCGATCGCGCGCTTTGATCCCGATACCGAAAAACTCACCATTGCGGATGCTGGACTAAAGCGTTACCCTTCTGAGCCCATCTATGTGTCGAAGCAAGATCGTGATGAACCTTCTGGTTGGGTGCTGTCGGTAGTATACGACGGGGCTGCCGACCAAAGTGAACTCTGGATCTATGACAGCGATCGTTTGCTTGAAGAGCCTGTCTGTCGTTTGCAGTTGCCGCAAGTAATCCCCCACAGCTTTCATGGCACCTGGCGGCCCAGCTAATGAACACTAAAGTGGGGATGCTGTCGGAGCTGTTCCAGATCTAATGACTCAATGAGCTGCATGAGCTGTTCTTCATCCGCTTGGTGGCGCAATACCACCTTGTCTTTAAACTGGACAGCAATATAGTCTTCCTTGCGCCGTATCACCATGGCGGTTGTGGCCTCTAGCTGAATCGTGATCTGCTGGAAGCCCTCTACCGCTAATGAAGCAGATAACAGCGATTGCAGCCCTAACGCCTGAAAAACAACTTGTACCCAGCTCGTTGTCGGGTTTTCAGCTGTCACAAAATAATCTCGAGGTAGGCCATTCAGATCAAACAGCGCCACTCCTAAGATGTCGGTTATGTTGAGTGGTATTTCAGCAGATGAACTCAATTCAGATTTGACATAGGGAATGAAAGTATTGACCATGATGGCTTAAAGATTATATTGAAGGCTATTAAATATCACCAGTCATCATGGTCAAAATACTTTGGCAAGGGGCCTGGGCCGGATGCTGGCTTGAAGAGCGCTTGCAGAGAATCAGCGATGCTTGTGATTTAAGTAAGGTATGATCCACGTTTTTATTTATGGGCTTAATATCCTCTAACGAGACTTTGATATCCCTACCTGACGCAGTGTACAAATTGCCTTGGAGGTCCGTTCAACTAACGTATACGAATGTGGTGACTGCATGTCGTAATTTCAAGTAGAACTTATCAAAGGAACATCACTATCAAGCTTTGATAAGTTCGATACCTCCTCTCAAAACGACTGTTGGGTGCAGATTCAGCCAAATTTATCCTCAGAAACTGTCGAGTTTGAAAAACCTCCTAAATTAATAGGATTAGGAATTAATACGACCAGGTTAGTGGGGCTTATCAGGTGGAGCTAGATTCAAGGTTGTCGGGTTGCGATCGCTGCCCCAGCAGGTATTTAGGATATCAATCCCCAAATCAGCAACACTGCCCCTAATCCAAGGCAGACAAACATAGCGATGCCAGTATTTTGGGCATTTTGTGAAGTCGCAGTCGCTAGCCTCTCCTCATCTTTGAGCGAAATGAGATATTTGTGGTCGGCTTGTACCGGTTTACCTATCACCACTTGCCCGGTCAGGTCGCTGGCTGCGCCCACTACCAAGATGTCTTGCCCTACCGGTAGCACTGACTCAGCGTAACGATAGCCGAGAGTCGAGTCAGAGGATCGCTCTTCACGAAACTCATCCATGATGTTGACGGAGTCAATGTCTGCCCCATCAGGATTAACTAAGATGCTGCCGGTATTATCTTTCAGCCAAAACTTGGTGGACTGGCGATGGTGAGAAACTCGGTCAGTTTTGCGTTCGAGTTTCCCTTCTTCATTTTTTTCTTCGTACTCACGGGTCACCGTTGAAACATAATGTACGCAAGGTTCTTGCTTGTGTTCTGACCGTAGTGGTTCCTCTGTGGTGATTTGGCCCCAGAGCTTGACATAGTCGCGCCAGTTGCCACCGCCGATTTCATCTGCCACCGCCCCAGCGGTATCGGTCAACTCAGATGCCGTCACCGATCGCGCTCGCTTAATGCTAAATAACTTTTGCTGTTGATTGCGGCGGGTAAAAAACATCACCGCACTGATAACCAACAAGATTATGCCGATAATTTTCATCGCATCTCACCAACACTCATCTAGCCTGTCTGACTTGAGGCTTTCCTCAGAGTGCCCCAGCCACTCAGGGAGGGATGACACAATCACACAAAACCACACAGTAATGTGATTACAACCAAATGCAAACAACTCCCCGAAAACCATAAGGTTTTCGGGGAGTTGACATGACAGTCGTATTTAGAGTCGCAAGTGAACCCGATAGACGTCGAAGGCTTATGCTTGCAGTGTTTTTTTACGTCGATTGACGACAATACCTGCACCCACAGCTAGCAAACCCACCATCGCAGCAGGCTCAGGAATGTTCTCTACAGGGGGTTGGGGTTCGCGACTGTTCCAGAAGGTCAAGTGGGATAAGCCAGGAGTCTTACCGCCATTATTCTCAGGTGTGTAATACTCCCCAAAGTTGAAGTCAATCTCGTTTTCGAACAAATTGAAGTTGTTTCCACCCTTGGCTGAATAAGCAGTAATCCCTAGATCCTCACTACCCGTATACTGCCAAATTCCGGTGCCTGTGTTTCCATCGGCACCCTCACTGCCGCCGTCGAAATTGAATGTGAAATTATCGGCAAGCCAAGCCATGTTGATGAAACCGTATTCCTCACCAACTTCCAGCTCGGTGGCATTCCCGTCGTCATCAAAGTCAACCTTGAAGATCAGCGGTGTCGGGTCAAGCTGCCCAGTCAAACCCAAAGCATCAATTTCTGATTGATCGATGTCGCATTCACTGCCAAAAGCTCCACCAGCACCACAATCGTTCTGCCCTTCGACTGTCTTCAAAAATGAGCCACCCTCTAAAGCCTGTGCTGATCCGGCAAAGCTAGCTCCCAGAGCCAATACTCCGGCAAGCGCAAACAGACTCCGGCTGAGCATGATCTTTCCAACAAAAGCTTGATTGTTTTTCATATTTTCCCTTGAGCTAAAGGACAGTTGCGTGCGTTGCGATTTCCTAATTTGTGAGAGACGGGTGTCGCTGCTTTCTGGCAGAATCCTGCATCTATAAACCTGATTGGGGGCTTAGATATCTGTAAATTTAGGTAGTAGATGGGTAAATGCTTTAATAAGGGGACTTTGGACTCGGTAAACGCTGCCAGTGTTTGCACGCAATTTAATGTGGACAGGTCCAATTTATCTAGACATATTCAGTACAACAACGGTGTAACTCAATACTTTGTCCCCGCTTCACACAGGGTGAGCAAGTATAAAGCAAGGTTGTATCAACCAAGTTTGCATTGTGTGCAAAATGAACATTGAGTCAGGCTGGCCCAATGGCTTAGCTTTTTTCTACTCTGAGCAAAGGATTTACCGCATTCTCAATCCGGGCACTTTGCTGTAGTACCCTTCCTAATTAATTACTGGGGAACAAAAATAATCGATTAGAGTAAATCTACGGGTTTTTACTGAGTTACTATGCACTACTTA
>CAZLYS010000285.1:0-6111 GCA_964563415.1 uncultured Halomicronema sp. | reverse complement strand
CCTGTTCCCTTCAAGCAAACGAACTGTACTTGACCAAACTGCACAGGGCTATATAGTTGATGCAATGTTATGTCGGGAGTGATGGGGGTGGTTTTACAGCCCGATTTTTTGGTTTGGGTGTTTCTTATCGGAATGGTGAGATGGCCTTCCAAGAAGCGTCCCGTAAAGAAAAACCAGCCCTCATATGAGGACTGGTTTCATCACAATGAGTTGTAGCTCAACCGCTTAAATGATGTCGCTGTTATCGTCGATCAGCAAGTTATCATCATCCAAGATGGGGTTTTGTGCAGGTGAGGAATTGTCAGTTTTGTCAGCAGCCCCTTCACCGTTATCAGCAAAACCCACCATTTCATCATCTTTTAAGATGTTGCCCAAGCCACTATCCAGTTGGTAGTTGCGAGCAGTCGCATCATCCAGCACCACATCACGAGCTAGAGCATCATCAATCATCGCTCCTTCAAATCCAGCACCAGTGTCAGTTTCTAAACTAGGTGTTGGTTCCTCATAAGCATTAAAGCCTGTCCCTGCAGGAATCAGACGACCAATAATCACGTTCTCCTTGAGCCCGCGCAGCCAATCAGACTTGCCCTCAATCGCGGCTTCAGTCAAAACCCGAGTGGTCTCTTGGAAGCTAGCTGCAGAGATGAAGCTATCAGTGTTCAAGGATGCCTTCGTAATCCCTAACAAGACAGGAGTATATTCTGCCGGCGCACCACCAGTGATGGCCATGGCTTCATTTACCTGCTCAATCTGATAAATCTCCATCAGCTCACCTGGCAACATGGTGGTGTCACCACCATCTTCTACCCGCGCTTTAGAAGTCATTTGCCGCACAATTACCTCAATGTGCTTATCAGAAATATCCACCCCTTGCGATTGATACACTGACTGCACCTCGTTCACCAAGAAAGTTTGCACTTCCTGTAACGCTTTCATCGCTGCGGTGTGAATGCCTTCACCCTGCGACTTATGGTAGCCAAAAAAGATTTCCAGAATCTGATGAGGATTCGCCGGACCGTCCGTTAACGGTTCTGCTGCTTCAACATATTGGCCATCATTAATTAACAGGTTCTGTCCCGGGTTTAAGGGATATTCTGTGACCACTCCATCAGCTTCAACGACCTTAACGTTGGCTGTCTCATCGTCACTAAAGACTACTTCCGCTGTACCCGGTCGTTCAACGAGAACACAGGCTTCTTTCGGTTTCCGAGCTTCCAAGAGTTCTTCAATCCGTGGTAGACCCTGAATGATATCCCCAGTTTTAGCTCGCTCAAATACCAGGAGCACTAAGCTATCACCCCGTTGTACCAGGTCACCATTCTCGATGTGCAGGACTGCACCTGTCGATACTCGGTACGGACGAGCAATCCGGAAAGTGAGATGAGTATCTGTGATCTCTGTGATTTGGCCAGATTCTTCTAGCACAATGCCGGGTGCGACTTCGCTGCCGTCCACGATCAAGTCACCCACTTCGACTGTTGGAGTTTGACCGTTTAACGCAAGCTGGACTAGATCATTAGAACGCACCACCAAAATTCGGCGGATAGCCTCGGTACCCTCCCGAATACCGCGCACTTCCCCGGCTTCTTTACATTGGATTTCAGTACGGGCAACAACGGCTCCAGGTTCAATTTGTTGACCTTCCTCAACCAAAATTCGGGTCAAGGTACTGCCCTGAGTCTGGTCAGCGACGACATCTCGACGGATGATAATAGATTCCAGAATCACCAGTTGCAGACGCATCACATCAGGATTATTTTCGTCCGGCACCTGCTCAATATCGGCTTCCAGATGTGATGACTCTTCACCGATTTCTAGCACCAGTTGGGTCCGCAGGAGCTCTTGCCCCTCTACAGACTTGACGCGATCGCCGTCCTTAAAGGAAATCCGTTGCATTGCTCGCAATCGAATATGGCAGCCAGAATCACTCGTCGAATCTTGGCTGGGGACAGCAGGCTCATCCGGCACGTTGAATTCTTCAACGGGACGTAGCAAAAGTGCTGGCCCTTCAGGAGATTCAATAAATTCCACGTAGCTCAGTTCAGAAGTTGTGAGTCCTGCCATAAGCGCTTCACCGGGGGGCACAATTGTGCCATCTCGATCCATGACCTCTTCTGGGTTATCGACCATGTGCAGAGCACCAGGCTTAACCACGATTTCTCGCAGAATATCGTTCTTCTGGGTAACTTCGACAACGCCACTGCTTTGACAGAAGATGTCTTTGACCACTTCTGTGCCAGCATCAACGTACTGACCGTCCTCTACGAGTAGCAAAGACAAGTCTTTGTTAACTTCATGAGTTTCTTCAGGAATCCATAACAGTTGACCACCCTTTGTAACTTCGTAGCCCTGCTTGCCTTTGCCTTTTTTAGCGGCTTCAACCCCCGAATATTTGATCATGCCGCCGGTACTGGTGCGGTAGGTGGTTTCTTCCATCTCAGCCACAACACCATTGTTGACAAGCTTAGTGCCAGGGGTGGCAATTAGGGAAAATCGCTGACCATTGGCAGTCTCGATAACATAATGTTCCCCCCCTTGACCGCTCTCCATTTTGACTTCGGCTTGGTCTAGCAACACTGAAGCAGTAATCACTTCAACTTCACGGGCGTCTTTCCCTTCAGGGATTTCAGGAATCCGCACTAGCCCGCCTCGTTCACTGACCTGACGAGTCTCGGCAATGACACTGTCAGGTGTAATGCGATCGCCGTTTTTCACAACAGGTTCAGCATTTGGCGGCAGGTTATAGACTTCGCCAGAAAGTACCCAAATCAATCCACCTCGCTGAGCTAGGCGAGTTGTATTCCCTTGCCGATCGATCTTTTCTTCCTGCACCAGTCCAGCGAATTTGACTTCTCCAGAGAGGTCACTGTTAACGTCTTTCGTGGCTTTCTCAGTGACTTTACGAATCCGGCTGGAAGTCGGCATCTCTGCTAATAATTGGTCTTTAGTGACGCGACTGCCCTGTTGGACAAACAAAATCGCCCCCTGAGGCAACATCTCTGACTGATTTTTGCCCGTATCACTCTGCACTACCAGTTTAGTTGAGCTTTCCAGCACCAACGCATCTTCGCCATGGCGAGTACGAAATGCACGGTTCTTAAACTTTGCGGGTAATTCGATGACGCCATCACGCTTCGCCCTCACCTGGGGCGCCATCTCTCCAGTGAACGTACCGCCAGTGTGGAAAGTCCGCATCGTTAATTGCGTACCCGGCTCCCCAATTGACTGAGCTGCAATGATCCCTACAGCTTCACCCAGGTCGACCATTTCTGAATGTGCCAGACTCCAGCCATAACAAAGTTGACAGACAGAACGAGTGGCCTCGCAGGTCAGACCAGACCGGACAAACACTTCTTCAACCCCTGCATCACAAATCTCATCAGCTCTGGATTGTGATAGCGCTTCATTACGCTGAGCAACAACCTCACCAGTTTTAGGATGGATGGCATCTGCAGCTAAAACCCGACCAAGCAGCCGATCCGATAGCGGGATCAAGACTTTTTCACCAGCAGTCATACTCTTTAACGGAATTCCTCGCTCGGTGCCACAATCCGTTTCACGAATAATGACATCCTGTGAGACGTCCACCAAACGCCGAGTCAAGTATCCCGAGTCAGCTGTTCGCAAAGCCGTATCAACTAACCCTTTGCGCGCTCCATAAGAAGAAATCACATATTCTGTTACTGATAATCCTTCACGGAAGTTGGTGCGGATTGGTTGGTCAATAATTTCGCCCTGCGGATTCGCCATTAGTCCGCGCATTCCCACCAGTTGACGGACCTGAGAAATGTTGCCCCGAGCCCCCGAAAAGGCCATCATGTAGACTGAATTGAGGGGATTATTTTCCTTGAAGTTTTTGACAACTTGATTTTTCAGTTCTTCGCTAGTGCCATTCCAGGTGTCAATTACTTTCTGGAAACGCTCCACCTCAGTAATCTCACCGCGAGTGTATCGTTCCTCTGTCGTGCGAATCTGCTCGTCAGCGGCGTCTAACAATCCTCGCTTCTCAGAAGGGACTTGCAAATCCTCTACGCTAATCGAAACCCCAGCCCGGGTTGCATAATGAAACCCTAAAGTTTTCATCTGGTCAGCCATTTGCGAGGTTCGAGCCGTCCCAAAACTCTCAAAGGACCAAGAAACTAGCTTTTTAAGCTGTTTCTTATCAATAACTCGATTGCGAAATACCATTGGGGATTTGTTTTTTGCCTGCTCTGCCATGTCGCCCTCTCCGCCCTTTTCTGATTGACTGCTCAAGTGATCTCGAGAGGAGAAGTTCTGGTCTCTCTTCTCCTCATCCAATGACGATGCTGCTAATTGGCTAGTGCGTCATGCACCGTCTTGTTGTAAATAATTCGTCCTGCAGTGGTTTTGATATACTGAGAAATCAGATTACCCTCAGCATCTTCCCGCGTCCGACGTTGAGAATAGAACCGACGGACTGTGCCATCTGCCTCTGTTTTCTCTTCAACAAGTTCATCAGAGCCGTCAGATTCCACAGGGCCATCAAACCGCAACCAAACCTTGGCGTGGAGGCCAATCAATCCCTGCTCAAACGCTAAAATAGCGTCTTCCATAGTGCCAAAAGTTTGACCAGCGCCCTTCTGCTCATAAGGATTCTCAGCTGTTAGATAGTAACAGCCCAACACCATATCCTGACTGGGGGTAATAATGGGGCGCCCGGTTGCCGGTGACAAAACATTATTAGAGGCCAACATTAGCAACCGAGCTTCTGATTGCGCCTCTAGTGATAAGGGCACATGTACAGCCATCTGATCACCATCAAAGTCCGCGTTAAATGCTGGACAAACCAGAGGATGTAGCTGAATTGCTCGCCCCTCAACCAAAATTGGTTCAAAGGCTTGAATACCTAAGCGGTGAAGAGTTGGTGCCCGGTTTAACAACACCGGATGGCTTTCAATGACCTCCTCTAATACCTCCCACACACTTGGATCGTTGCGCTGAATCAATTTCTTGGCAGCTTTGATGTTATTAACCAAGCCTTGACGAATCAAGCGATGAATAACGAAGGGTTGGAACAACTCGATCGCCATTTCCCTAGGCAAGCCGCACTGATGAATGTTCAGTTTGGGGCCTACGACGATGACCGAACGGCCTGAGTAATCGACTCGTTTGCCCAACAGGTTTTGACGGAACCGCCCTTGTTTCCCCTCAATAATATCTGACAGCGACTTCAAAGGCCGATTGTTGGCCCCCACCACCGTTCGACCGCGACGACCATTGTCAATCAAAGCATCGACGGCCTCCTGCAGCATCCGCTTTTCATTCCGCACAATGATTTCGGGAGCCAGAATTTCTTGAAGCCTGGCTAGGCGGTTATTGCGGTTGATGACTCGGCGATAAAGATCATTCAAATCAGAGGTTGCAAACCGGCCACCATCAAGCTGTACCATGGGCCGCAAATCTGGCGGGATGACTGGAATCGCATTGATGACCATCCACTCCGGCTTCGAGCCAGTCGCAATAAAGTTGTCGATGACGCGTAAACGCTTGATCAGCTTGGCGCGCTTCTGGCCTTTAGAGACACCAATTTGTTCCCGCAACTGCTCGGCTTCTTCTTCTAGATTGAGATCTTGCAATAACCGCTGCAGTGCTTCTGCCCCAATCCCGACTTCAATTCCGACAAGCTGAGATTCTTCGTCATAAAGTTGATCCTCAATCTCAATCCACTGATCTTCAGTCAGCAGTTGCTTATAAGACAAGTTGTCAGCATTACCTGCATCCAGGACAACATAGGCGTTGAAGTAAACAATCTGCTCAACATCCTTCAAAGGCATGTCCAACAAGATTGCAATGTAGCTCGGAATTCCTTTGAGATACCAAACGTGAGCTACAGGCGCTGCCAGCTTGATATAACCCATACGGTGACGTCGCACCCGCGACTCTGTTACCTCAACCCCACACCGCTCACAGACAATGCCCCGGTGCCGCACTCGCTTGTACTTGCCGCAGTGGCACTCCCAATCTTTAGCAGGGCCAAAGATCCGTTCACAAAACAAACCATCCATCTCAGGTTTGAGGGTTCGGTAGTTAATCGTCTCAGGCTTTTTAACTTCACCATAAGACCAGGACCGGATTTTTGCCGGCGATGCC
>CAZLYS010000284.1:0-6150 GCA_964563415.1 uncultured Halomicronema sp. | reverse complement strand
TGGCCGTTAATAATATAACAGGAATATCTATTGTACTTTGGTCGTCCTTCAGCAGTTTCAGAGTATCTAAACCGCCTAACTGAGGCATGATTAAATCGAGCAAGATGGCATCGGGCTGAAACTTAGAAGCCATTTTACCCCCTTCTTCACCAGATGATGCCGTTAGTACATCCCACTGCTTAGTAAGTGTCAAACTTAATTTTGAAATTTCACGAATATCAGATTCATCATCAATGATTAGGATACGCTTTAAACTCATTTCATTTCACAATAAAAACTTTCTAGAGCTGAAAGTCATTTTCTGCCTTTAGTCGTTGAAGTTTTGGCATTAACGTATTTGGTGGAAACCTTACCTGCTATTGGTAAGGCTCTGATAATACGTTATTCATCCTTCTGCTAACCTTAGCTGAGCTGGGTGACTTCGGTACGGGAAGTCTGAAACTGAGGCTCGCAGAGCAAGAAACCTATTGGCATCCGGCCCTATCTCTGTGTTGCCAGAGGCTCTAGAAAATGTCAGCAATTAGCTGGTTTAGTATGCCCCCTTAACTCCATACTGATCGCAAAATCAATTTCTATGTGACTTACCTTAATCTTTGACAGTCGATGCCTCTGTGAATATTTGGTGGCTCCGGCGGGCTCGATTTAGGATACGGGTGAGCAATTCTGGTTGAGTAACTGGTTTGGGGATATAGTCATCTGCCCCTGCCTGATAAATTGTTTGAATTAGGTCAGGATCTTGTTGCCCGCTCAAGAACAGAATGGGTAAATGCTGCCAATGTTGATCAGCACGAATGATTCGACAGAGTTCAAGTCCATTGATTTCAGGCATCTCAAAATCTAACAGCAAGAGATCAGGGCGAATTAACTTCAGAGATTCCCAAAACTGTTGAGGGTCTTGTAAGGTGGTTACCTTAAAGCCGTTAGCTGTCAAATGATTGGCTAGCGTTTCCAGCATGACTGGGTCGTCGTCAACGGCCAAAACATGTGGCATGGTGGGGCAATATTGTTGGTACCAAGAACTTACAGTGTTCCAGAGTTCTTGGGGTGGCAATGTGATTAATAAGTACTTGCACATGCTGGCACAACGCGCGACCTCTAGACGGAGTTGAAAGGTATCGGTGCCGACCAAGACCACGATGGGCAATTTAGGGAACTGACTCGCTAACGTAGTCAACAGAGTCAAACCATGAGACGGCTCAGCGAATGCAGTCATATCAAGCAATAGTAAATCGGGCTTTTGTGCCAAGAGTTGGTGATGGGCCTGATCGGGTGTCATCGTCGCCATCGGGGCGATCGCTCTCAATTCGGTGAATCTATCTGGCTCATCAGTAATGAGCATTAAATCTAGCGTCTCAGCCTTAGTTGGTGCTGAGGTCATGGACTGTGACTGGGGCAGCCGCAAGGTTGAAGCAGGAAGAGCCAAAATTGGATCGAGTTGCTGATGCAACTGTCCTACTAGCTGTTGTAAACGGACCTGATCAATGTCTTCAACGGCACCCGCTGGAGTCTGCAGTATTTCCTCGATTTCTTGACACAGTTGTGAACCATCCACCAGGCCAAACATTCCTAGTGAACCAATGAGTTTATGCACGGCATGGCAAGCTTGCTGCTGGAGCGACTTAGGGCGATCGCCGAGAGTCAAACACTCTAAGAACTGATCTAGTACAGCCAATCGTGCTAAGAATTCGGGCCGAAACCGGCCCATGACCGCCAAGGCCGAGCTCCTGGCTGCCGATTGTAGCGCTGCCGATGTCATTTTGGGAGTCGCTGCAGCAGTCGCCTTTGGTGCCCTTGTCGACATCCTAGAATTGTCAGGCTGACCAGATTCCGCCGCGAGTGATGAATTTAGCCGATATCCCATGCCATAGATATTCTCAATAACCTGATTGGCACCAGCTTGCTTAAGCTTGCGGCGCAATCGTTTGACATGAGTCCGAATGGTCTCCTCGCCGGGCGTTTCATCAAAACTCCACAGTTTTTCTAACAGAGTTCCACTACTAAAAACCTGGTGAGGATGTCGCAAAAACAACTCTAAAAGGGCATATTCTTTGGGAGAAAGCCTGATTTCATGATCTAAATAAAAAACTTCACAAGTGCTCGGATCTAATCGTAATCCTCCGCATCGGAGAACGGTTACAGCCACTTCTCGAGGACGACGCAACAAAGCTCGAATGCGCGCACAAATTTCTTCTGATGTACAAGGCTTGACCACATAATCGTCGGCTCCAGCATCTAAGCCTTTGATTATGTGGTCAAGCCTTGTACATCAGAAGAAATTTGTGCTCGCATTCGAGCTTAAATTTCTTCTGATGTACAAGGCTTGACCACATAATCGTCGGCTCCAGCATCTAAGCCTTTGACTTTATTGGCACTATCGCAGTTAGCAGTTAGCAGTAAAATAGCACTTTCATAACTTGCCTGACGCAGCCTTTGACATAAAGAAATACCATCTGAATCCGGCAATTGAACATCCAGAACAATTAAGTCATAATTAGTTGCATGGGCATACTCCCATCCTGATTCAGCGTTTGAGACAACTTCGACTAGATAATTGTGGCGAGTTAAATCAGTCGATAGTTGCTCAGCAAAAATTGGATCATCTTCAACCAATAAAATTTTCATTGCTAGATATTGTCATAAAAGTATTCTTTTAATATGATCAAACTAGGATTTCGGTGATATCGCAATCAATCATATTAATGGCTTTATAATTGATGAGTTTGAGCCCAAAAATCTACAGGAAGAATCTCATGTACATCAGTGTTAATTTAACAAGTTCTCCAACTATATTTTTCCCACTCAAAGCTCTTAGATGTCATTTACTCTAGCGACTGCTCAAAAAAAAGATATTTTGGTCGTCGATGACGCGCCTGAAAATCTGACTGTGTTGCTACACGCATTATCTGCAGAGGGATATTCAGTTCGATGTGCTCGGAGTGGGAACCTAGCGATCGCGGGCTCACAAGCCATGCCTCCTGACTTAGTGTTACTTGACATCTTGATGCCTCAAATGGATGGGTATGAAGTTTGTCAAAGACTCAGACAAGACATTAGAACCAGTGACGTTCCCATTATATTTTTAAGCGCTTTAGATGATGGCAGCGATAAATCTAAAGCTTTTGCCATGGGGGCGAGTGACTACATTGCCAAACCCTTTGACATTGAAGAGGTGCTTGCTCGGGTAAAGCATCAGCTCAACTTGCAACAGCGTCGGGTTCAACTCCAACGCCGCGCCGCCAGATATCGACAAATGAGCCATGAGCTGCGCGAAGCCTACACATTTAGGTTAGATGTTCTGAACAACCTAACCGATGGAGTGGCAGTGTTTCAGCCAGTATTTAATGATGCCGGTGTCATTAGAGACTTTAAGACCGTTATCGCCAATGACGCGTTTCTCCAACTACTCGGCCGAGACGCCAAAGTGTTGAATCTGGCGGAAGAGACATTGCAGACGTTGACGGCTCATGAGGCTGGCAATGAGTTATTTAACTTATGTCGACGGGTGTTTGAATCTAATATCAGTTTTAAACAAGAGTTACGATACGCATACGCACAACGACATCATTGGCTAGAAGCGCTAGGCACTAAGTTACACGATGGGGTCTTGATGTCGTTGCGCGACATCAACGACACTAAAGAGCAAATTACGACCCTTGAAACGGCGACCCAGGAGCTCTACACCATAGCAACTACGGATGTTCTGACTCAAGTCGGTAACCGTTATCAATTCGAGTCTTACTTCGCAACTGAGTGGCAACGCTCAGTTCGAGAGCAGCAGCCACTGTCGCTATTGATGGCTGATATTGATCAGTTCAAGCGATTTAATGATGTTTGCGGCCATAGTGTGGGCGATCGCTGTTTGCAAGCCGTGGCCCAGGTTTTGCAAGACGTGATGAAGCGGCCCGCTGATTTAGTAGCTCGTTATGGGGGTGAGGAGTTTGCGATTGTACTACCCAACACTCCTTTAGGGGGGGCGATGCAAATCGCTCAAGACATTCAACCGAGGATTAGAGCTCTCCGCTTAACCAACGTTCCCTCTGCAGAGTGTGAACAGGTGCATATCAGTTTGGGTATTAGTTGCACGATACCAAAGTTACATCTCATGGCGACGACGCTGATAGAGGCCGCTGATCGCGCTTTGTACAGTGCTAAGGCGCTCGGCGGCAATACCATTTGTGTAGAAGTGATTTAGCGTTGTGACACATCACAGCCTTGTCATGCCCCTTCGGCCATGATGGAAAGCAATAATAGAAATTACAACTTGTCTCTGAATTGACCGCCACGCGAACGAAACTTTGTTGCTATGACCCAGGCTATACCCACCGTTCTATTGTTATTGAAATCGTCTACAGAGCGAACTCGATATAGGGAGTGGCTGCAATCCGAGACCAGTGCACCAAGGGATGTTATTGAACGCAGTCATCAAGCCTTTCTCACAGCACAAAAAACCTTGTTGCCGGTGGACTCTGCCCCTGGCTGGTACGCCGATATTGTGATTTGTGAGGAGAGTATTTATGAGTCAGATTGGGCTCAGATGCAAGCTTTTTGGGAAAGCTGGCAACCGACATTCTTAATACTCTTAGAAACCGTTGATGAAGCCTACTCTGAAAGTATATTGGTATCGGGGGTACATGAGTTTTTAATCAAGTCGGCTCTCACCGGAACTCGGCTGCGACAAACGGTCAAAACGTTGTGGCAACAAAGGCAACTGCAGCAAGCTCTTCACGTTTGTGAGCATCAGGAAGTATTTTCGCAGGCAGCAGTTGGCATCAATCAAGCCGATGTTGACGGGCGCTTTATTCGAGTCAATCAGCGCTTTTGCGATTTGCTGGGGTATAGCGAAGCTGAGCTATTGCAACTGACCTATCAGGAAATTACGCATCCAGAGGATCTGCCGGCTCAAATTAACCAAGAACGGCAATTGTTTGAGGCGGGTATTGACGAAACCTCCTTTGAAAAACGCTATCTAGCTAAGGATGGACATACCGTTTGGACGCGAGTCACTTTATCAACCATCAAAGATTCACAGGGCGGCTTGATCAGTGATTTAGCCCTCGTCGAAGATATTAGCGATCGCAAGCAGTTAGAAACTCAACTGCTTGAATCGGAGGCTGAACTCCAAGGCTTATTTGAGGCCATGGATGATGTGGTATTCGTACTTGATCGACATGGCACCTATCTCAAAGTTGCCCCCTGTAGTGCCGAAAATTTGTTTCGACAGGCTCCAGAATTGCTTGGCAAATCGATACAAGATCTTTTCTCAGCTGAACAAGTAAATACTTTTCTCAACTATATTCATCAGGTACTAGAGACCCAACAGACCCAAGAAATTGAGTATTGCTTAGTCATCAAGGGAACTGAACAGTGGTTTAGAGCAAATTGTTCTCCCATCGGCACAGATCAGGTCATTTGGGTGGCCCGAAATGTTACCGACCGCAAACAGCAGGAAGCCGCTTTAGCCGCCAGTGAAGCTCAGTTTCGCTCACTGGTCGAAAATGCTAGCGATATCACGTGGATGTTAGATCCAGATGGCACCCTATCCTATATTTCACCGCAGGTAGAAACCATATTGGGATACGCGCCAGCAAACCTCATGGGCCAAAGTATGGGGAATCTACCCATACACCCTGAAGATGTCGTCGCGGCCCAAAAAGCAGTGAAACGACTCGTAGCAACAGGGCAACCACAACCACAACTCGAACTGCGATGGCGACATCGAGATGGGCACTGGCACTACCTATGCAGCAACATTGCCGGTGTTTATGACCCAGTTGGCACCTTGAGCAGCATCCAGGGGCTCATTACTGACATCCATGCTCAGCGCTTGGCAGAGCAAGCTCGTGATGAGAACCAGGCGATTTTTCAAGCCATCTACGAGCAGGCTGCGGCCGGGATTTGTTTGGCCGCAATCGACTCTGAAGTTGTACTAGCAGCGAATCAGTGGTTGTGTAATTTTTTGGGCTACACCAAAAGTGAACTTCAACAACTGACCTACAGAGACTATAGCCACCCGGATGATCAAACGATTGACGATCACTTGATGTCAGAGCTAATGGCGGGTGAGCGGTCTTTCTTTTCTGTGGAAAAGCGCCTCATCCATAAATCTGGTGAAGAAAAATGGGCTAACATCATCGTCTCTCTGGTGGCAGG
>CAZLYS010000283.1:0-6158 GCA_964563415.1 uncultured Halomicronema sp. | reverse complement strand
ACCCTCACTGTCACTGCTATTGATACTACCGGAACTTTAGGATTAGTTACAAATAATGGTGATGGCACCTTTGATTATGATCCTCTCGCTGCTTTTAGTAATTTGGACGATGGGGAACTTGGTACTGATAGCTTTAGCTACGTCCTCAGTGATGGGCTGCTGACCGATACCGCCACTGTGACATTGAACGTCAGTGACAATAGTGTAGATCCAGGTACACCAACGACTTTAGGGCTGTTTGACTATGAGGAGTTTTTGCGTTTTGAAGGCAACAGCGCCATAGTGCCCACTGACGAAGTAGGCGGCTTGGCATTGGCGCAACTCTTTGACGAGAGCTTCTATTTAGATCAGAACCCTGACGTTTTTGAGGCTGTCAGTAACGGACAGCTGAGTTCTGGCTACGCCCACTTTGTGGGCATGGGCATCTCAGAAGGGCGTGCCCCTAGCATTCTCTATGATGAAGCCTTTTATCTGGAGATGAATGCTGATATCGCTGCGGCGGTAGATGCGGGTAGTTTATCGAGTGGGTTGAGTCATTTTCTCAATGTTGGTCATTTAGAGAACCGTGACCCGAGTGCTGAGTTCAGCCAGGAAGATTACCTGACCAATAACCCGGATGTCAGAACAGCGGTAGAAGGAGACCTCATTGGTAGCGGATTTGAACACTTTGTTGAGTCTGGCGCTGATGAGAACCGCCTGCCAGTTGCTTTATATGCTGAAGAGTTCTATTTAGCGAACAATCCAGATATCGCGGCGGCGGTGGCAAGCGGACAGTTGAGCGATGGGTTTGAACACTTTGTCTTAGCTGGACAGAGTGAAGGACGTGCGCCGAGCAGTCTGTATAACGAGACGAGTTATTTGAACTTAAACTCTGACGTAGCTACAGCTGTCGCTGATGGGAGCCTCAGTAGCGGATTCGAACACTATGAGCGATTCGGACGTTTTGAAGGACGTCCGGTGTTCGCTTAGGGGGGAACTTGGTAGAGGCTCAACCCCGGCCAACTTGGTGGGGCTGGGGTTGAGTCCTACTGAGTTCAGGGACCGGTGCGATCGTCCTGTAATCGCACCTGTTCCTGAAGAGATGGTCACGAGAATTCTCGGTTAATCAGGATTTCACGCGATCGCCCCCTGGCCTCACTTCATCAAAAAGAACCTTCTAGAAAACTTAAGTCAGGCTGATCAACATCGATTTCGGCGGTATAGCAGGTCCAATCAGACCGAGACAGGGTTTTGCCGCAGACGACAGGTTCGTGATCGCCCTGGTAAGCGACATAGTTAAACACCAATAACGGCATCCCCAAGGGCACGGCGAGATATTCGCTGAGTTCATAGGTCGCGGGCACACTTTCTAAACTCACTTTGGCCCCATTGAGTAGTACGTTGCCCTTGACTAAAGTGCTGTACGTAAAGCCTTGCTGGAGGTCTGTGGCCAACTTTTCACCAATCGCTTGGGGGTAGTAAGTTATATCGAGCGCGATCGGCGTATCGTCGGCGTAATAGATTTTTTCTTGCCAATAGACTTGAGTTGGCTGATGGGGGAGCTGCAACTTGCGGGAGACCTCAGGCGGGGCTGGGGCAAGCTGAAACCGCAGAGATTGAACACGCCCCACAAAGCCCTGTTGCTTTAGCGCGGCATCAAAATACATCAGCGGATTAGACATCGAAAAGCTGATTTTATGCTTCTCAGTAACAAAAATGCCCTTGCCCTGCTGGGTGGTGACCAACCCCTGTTGAATCAAGTTAGTAATGGCCTTCCGGACCGTCGTCCGACTCACGCCAAAGATTTCACCCAGATCAAACTCGCTGGGCAAGCGACTGCCCGGCTCGTATTCACCAGCTTCAATTTTTTGCTTTAACTGTTCCGAAATTGCGACATGCAGCGGTTGCTTATCTGAAAGCTGTTCACTCGGAACCATAGAAAATGTCATCGTCTGTTGACCATCCTTGACATCCTATCTAAAAACTGGGGGAATGCAGTGCTGCTGAGTGGGTGGGGGAGTAAGGGCGTGGGGGAGTGAGGGAGCAAGGGAGCAGCTACCACCCCATCACCCCATCACCCCATCACCCCATCACGCTCACATCTGCTACGCCGCGACCATCTGAAATCGAGCCAGCTTAAATAGGCTCGTATCATGAGGTGTCTGCCCTTCCACGGCGAGGTCAGCCAGCATTTTACCCATCAGCGTAGTGAACTTAAAGCCATGCCCTGAGAAGCCCGCGCCGATGACCACATGCGGGTAGTGAGGATGCTGATCGACAACGAAATCCTTGTCTGGGGTCAGGGTGTAAAGGCAGCGTCGGGTGTAGAGCAACGGACCAGCGGCATCGGGCAGGTATTGGCTAGCCCAGTCTCGAATGCGCTCTGTCCACGCTTGGCTAGGGGTATAGTCGACTTCGCTGGGTTTATCCACGGTGTCCCAACCGTAAAACGTGGTGACTTTGACGCCAATGCTGGGATCTTCGTGGGGAATACCATAGGGCATTTCTCCGTAATCGCCGTTCATGTGGGCAAAGAACACGGGGAATTTGCCGGGTTCAAAGTCGGCAGCATTTTTGGGCTCATAGAAGCCGAGTTGGCAGGGCATGATTTTGAGCGGTAGATCGATACCTTGTCCTGCTAGCAGGCCCTTCGCCCAACTGCCCACGGTCAGCACAATGCGATCGCACCCGTAAGTCTCTGTCTCCGTCTGCACCTCAACGCCATTTTCTGACGGTGTGATCCTGAGCACGGGTGTCTGATCAATCACGGTTGCGCCCCTGGCCTGGGCCAGGCGTGCATGGGCGAGCACACAGCGAGAGGTTTTGAGCAAGCCAGCATCAGGGTTGAACAGACCTGCCATTCCATCTTCGAGCGCAAACTGAGGATACCGCTGAGCGATTTCAGTTTTAGAGAGGTACTCATATTCCAAGCGCGATTCATCCAAGCTGGTTTTCATGCGCTGGAAGGTCTCGGTTTCGGGAAAGCCAAAGTCGAGTCCACCGGTCTTGACGTACAGTTTTTCACCCGCTTCTTCTTGCAGGGCAAACCACAGGGGATAAGCATCCCGCATCAAATTGACATAGATCGGATTGTCGTAGGTGTAGCGAATCACCCGAGACTGACCATAGGAGCTGCCGTTTTGATGGTTTAGCTCAAACTGTTCTAGCAGCAGGACTTTTTGTCCGGCCTTGGCCAAGTAATAGGCAGCGGCACTGCCCACTCCACCAGCACCCACCACGATGGCATCAAACTGCTTCACCATTGCCAATCAAACTCCTAGCGAAAAGTCAGGGGATATCCAAAATTTGCAACCGTCAGGCAGCGGGCGCGATCGCGCTCCGTCACTGCGACAATGCTTGATAGAGTTTGCTCAGAATGGTTGCCCGATTAGTGGGAAGGGAGATCGCTCGCCCAAAGCCGACTTCAGCGAATCCGGCATCGTTAAAAACTCAATCCTGAAAGACCATTCTCGCCAAGAAGGCACCACCGCGCTGATGATGCCTCCCTAGATAGCCAAGCATAAAGCTCCCGTTAGGACGCGATCGCTTTTTCGGCGGCTTCCGAGTTTTGCAGCACCTTTTTCACATGCACCACATCGTGCTCATACCGCAGCCCTTTGTAGATGCTGTAGCACATGACCAACAGCACAATCGCAAAGGGAAAGCCAGTCGCGATCGACGCCGTTTGCAAAGCGCCTAAACCGCCACCCAACAGTAAGGCGGCCGCCACGACTCCCTCCATCACGGCCCAAAAGACCCGCTGAGGCACGGGCGATTCGAGCTTGCCGCCTGAGGTCAAACTATCCACCACCAGCGAACCCGAGTCAGAAGAGGTCACAAAGAAGACCACTACCAACACAATGCCCACAAAGGACGTAATGCCCGTGAGCGGCAGTTGCTGCAGCATGACGAACAAGGCCGTCGCTACGTTTTCGCCCACAGCAGTGCTAATCAAGCCCGCTGTTGCTTCACTCAGTTCAAAGTTAAGTGCAGTGCCGCCAAAGACCGACATCCATAAAAAGGTCAGCATAGAAGGTAGCAGCAGCACCCCCAAAATGAATTCCCGCACGGTGCGACCTTTGGAAACGCGCGCAATGAAGATGCCGACAAAGGGCGACCAAGACACCCACCAACCCCAGTAAAAAACCGTCCAGCCATTTTGCCATTCACCCCCTGAGAAGGTCTCCGTCCAAAAGCTGAGGGTGGGTAGCGAAGCGGCATAGTAGCCCAGCGTTTCCACAAACGAATTGAGGATAAACAGGGTCGGACCCACTAGCAGCACAAAGGTCATGAGCACTGCGGCAAGGATCATGTTCAGCTCGCTCAAGCGGCGAACCCCATTGCCTAAGCCAGAGACCACAGACGCGGTGGCAAAGCCGGTGATGATGAAAATCAGACCCACCTGTATGGGAGTGCTAATTTCCAGCCCAAACAAAAAGTTGAAGCCCGCGTTGACCTGCTGAACACCAAACCCGAGGGATGTGGCGAGACCGAACAGCGTGGAAGCCACGGCCAAAATGTCAATCACATTTCCCGGCCAGCCGTAAATCTTTTCACCCAGCAAGGGATAGAACACCGAACGGATGGTTAGCGGCAGGCCCCAATTAAAGGCAAAAAAGGCGAGCGATAAACCCACCAGAGCGTAAATGCCCCAAGCATGCAAACCCCAATGGAAAAAGGTGATACCCAAAGCTTGCTTGGCTGCATCGGCGGTATTGGGCTCAATCACGCCCAGCAAAGCTGGGGGATCTTGGAAGTGGAAAATCGGTTCGGCCACACTCCAAAACATGAGACCAATCCCCATCCCAGCACTGATCAGCATGGCAATCCATGCAAAGGTGGGAAATTCGGGTTTGGCATCAGGGCCACCGAGACGCACCTGACCTAACTTACTGAAGGCCAGAAAGACGGTGAAAATCAAGAAGAGAGACACTGAGAGGATGAAGAACCATCCCAAGGAACCGGCGATAAAGCCTTGAACTGCACCAAAGGCATTCTCAGCAGGCTCTCGAAAAATCAAGGTAAATATTACAAACAGCAGGATTAAACCACCGGAAACCAGAAAGACCTCAGGGTGGAAATCAAAGCCTTTACCAGTGATATTGCGATCGCCGGGTCGGCGACTAAGATGGCGTGTGGGTGCATGCTCTGGCATCACAAATGGATGCTCGTCATGCCCCCCATGCCCATTATTCTGAGTAGTCATAAGGGTGATTCAGTTTTCAACACATCAACGAACGGCGAACAGAATCTCTGCAAGAAACACTCGTCGTAGCACTGCAATGCTCCTTAAAACAGAAAGTTTTGTGAGCGGGAACCACAGCAAATTACTGCTTGGTTCCATCACTGACGCCGCCACTTCTTGCCTGCCAATCATGTTGCCTGTGAACACTTTTCAGCAGGAATCACACGATTGTCAAGAAATCACAACACCCCGTTACAGGGTTTTGTGAGCTGAGTTTAGGCAGCGATCGCGACATCTTAGAGGGTGTTTGAAAAGTTATCCAGTCGACGTTTGGCTACTTGAAGTACCCAGAAGCACTAACGATGGAATCGGCATTTTGGGCCACAACTCCGTGGACATGGGTAACCTTTGCTGCGCAAAGCACCCCTTTTCAAACATCCTCTTAGAGAGAGCTTCTGAAGCAATATCGCCACCCGATATCAGCCCAGATGATCGAAGAGACTTCCCGAACAAAATCTATGCAGAAGATTAGGGCAGGTATCAATCAACCTCAGAAACCAACCGCCAAAATTCAGCGCACCGCTTCTGCATTCACCACGCCACAAGCCGAAGGATTGCCACCCCGGACCAATACTCGACCGCTAAATCAAGGACTGCCCTTAGGCAGCCTCGTCAATCTTAAAATATTCCTTCCCAACCTCCCGTAGCAGGAGATTTCGATTATCATGTCAGAAACTGGACCCAATAATTTGTTGCAGCGCTTTTATATCTTTGGGGGATATGCATTGCGCAAATTAAGTTTGGCTTTCTTTTCAAATCTCCTGCTTACAGGAGGTGTAGTTTGTAGCGCTTCAAGGTAGACTTCTAATAACAGTCAAGATACGTTAGCTGTTTAGAGGTTCCTATGAAACAGATTGCGCGTTCCATTCGTCAGTTGGGCCTAACCTGTTTGGCTCTTATGGTTGTGTTCACAACATTTGCTTTGTCCGCGTCT
>CAZLYS010000282.1:0-6163 GCA_964563415.1 uncultured Halomicronema sp. | reverse complement strand
TTGCGCCACTTCTGTTGATATAGCCAATTTTTCTCTAATTCACAACAGGTCTATTCGATAAGCCATGCTGCGACAACATGATAGCCACATCCAACCTTAATCCGTCTCATCACCAGTTCAAGTCTGTGATTGCGATCAACAGCGATAACTGATTTAGCAACTGTCGGCCGGTCACTCCTCATTGCGGATCTAAGCCCTGGCCAACTATCAACCCCATGATCGAGTCCTGAACAACCCTAGTCAGGCATAGGTCAAGACGCAACATAACCAACACCAGTTGGCTCCAGTTTAGATTGACTAAGCAGCCGCAGTAAACCTCTAAAGCTAATACTTAGAAGTCGCTGCTAAAACCGATAGAAGTTGTACCCATAGCTTCGAAAATAGTCACGCCTAGGGGTAAATTAATATCGCCATCGTCATCAATAAAGTCGTCCAAAAAGTTTGCCCCTAGCAAGTCTGTAATATCAGCCTCTTCTGAGCCATCTTCATCAAAATTATTGATTTCGCTACTGACTGTTTTAAATAAGCTGTCGTCAGTTGGCGCTTCAAAGCTACGGCTCTCAAGTGGCAGTAGACTGCTAGTGACATTAGGTTCAGACGTGACACTATCCGCATAGGCCGATGGAGTGATAGCCACAGCAGTCAAAAATGTCGTCGAAATTAAAATTTGCAAGATAGGAAATGCACGCATGTGAGAACCTCGTGTAAATATCAAAAACTGCAGTCATATCCTCAACGCGATACAACCGCTATTGAATGGCAATTTATAAGGTCTACGACAGAGCATCCAACCTTTATCAAATATATCTAAAAGAAGAGGTGTATCTGCTAAAAGTTGTCAATTCTTGAATAAGAGTTTGGTAGAGCTTAATAATCGCCAATCCCCACAACCTGTTTTCAATATCTCCCAAAAAACACTGGTAGACCTGGGTGATTACACGGGGACATCGTCCAGCTATGATCACGTGTGATATTGAGGGGACTTCATTAAGCACAACCTCGCCATAGTGAGGTCGCTTGCTAATAGCAGCTGGCCCTATCAAGCGGTGGGCATGGCTGCGTATTCTCCAACAGTGTCGGTAGCATTCTCGATGTTTGAGGGTTGACCGGATACTGAGTTGTAAGGTGGGTAAAAGATAAGGAAGAAACGTTTTGAGGGTGCCGGACGTCGTGTTTTTATGGGAATACTGTTCTGGCCTAGAGTCAAGAGAAGTCTCGCGCAATTAGCAGAGACTTAACAGGCATCGTTCAGACTCTGATGAAGCGGCTCAGCTTGTTGGTTTAATGATTGCGATCGCAGTTGTGATGAGAAAGAAATTTACATACATTAGTGTTTTACTAGCTTTGGGACTATGGTCAAGCGGTGGGTTCAGCGCCGCCTGGACATCAGACCAGGTAGCGAACCTGGCTACACCCACTACCGCCACCATCATTGACGGACTTGCCCAAAACAGCGCACCGCCCCCCGTGCCGCCCCAGCCCAGCCCTATCCCTAGTTCACGAGTCCCTGCCACAGAAGGCATTGTGGGCCTCATCCCCGAAGACATGAGCAACATCGGGGTCGGGCATTTACGGCCTCAAGACTTGTCTTTTTTGACCGCTGCTGATGAAAGTAGTCGCTCATTTTTGGGTGCTGGGTGGTTACAATCTGCAGCCATCCCGATTTATATCGAACCCAATGGCAGCCACTGGGGATGGATTATCAATGGTTGGCTAGTCCCGAATGGCCAAGCGCCCATTGCGCTCGGTCAAGACGCCACCTTTTTGATGTTTCAGACTGACTTTGACCTGTTGTCATTTCCCATCACGCAAATTCGAGAAGATGGCTGGTTTCAGTTTCAATACACCCCCGCTGGTACCGCTTGGGCTCACGTCGGGCACCTCAATCTGGGGGCGGTGGATTTGACCGTTGAGTCTTGGGAAAATCGCTTTGTTGATGTCGGGCGCGTGGAATTTCGTCCGCATGGCCTCTCTCAGTCTCTATATGCAGTACCAGATAGTGCAGTTGAAGGGATCTTGGGGTTGGTAGGGCCGAGTAGCTTCATTCAGCCGCTCGTCTTTGAGGGTGACTGGATGCTCGTCGAAGTCACTCAACCGACTGATGGCTGTACGCTTTTGCCAGGGGCGGTCACCCAAGAAGGGTGGATGCGGTGGCGCAATAGTGATGCAGAATCGCTAGTCTGGTTTGCCGCCCCAGTCCGCTAGGGCAAGTTAACAATTAATTCCAGAAACTTTTGAAGAGCAGGATTACCGCACCCGTATTCACTCAACAGGCTGGGGGCTGCCGTTCCTTTGGGAAAGGATTTGATCGCTAATCAGGTCTCTCGTCCGCCGATGTTCCATTGCCTTAAGACAAAGCATTAACTCATTGGAGAGGCTTATACCAGTTCCCCAGAATAGAGCTACAGATCGGAGTTGAGGGCTCTGGGGGACAAGGGGGCAAAGGGGGAAGATGTGTAGCTGGATTTTAGAGAATCGGTATTACCTGGCAACCGATTACGGCATCGCTATCAGGGAAAGTCGCCGTTAGCCATGGCCAGCAGTCATGTGACGCGGCGGCGAAAATCACTTTTTTGGAAAACAAGGCTATGCTGTGATAGCTGCCACTAGCAACCATCTAAATGTCACTGAGAGGCGGTTGTGTGATTGCCATTTATCCAGGAAGTTTTGACCCCATCACCTTCGGACATCTTGACATTATTAAACGGGGCAGCCTGCTATTTGAGAAAATCATTGTCGTTGTCGCAGCCAATCCGAATAAGCGCCCACTTTTCGCTGCTGACAAGCGGATTGAGCAAATTCAAACAGCGGTGAGCCCTTTATCTAATGTTGAAATCGACAGTTTTGATGGTCTCACGGTAACCTATGCCAGAATGAAACAGGCCCAAGTGTTATTGCGGGGATTACGGGTACTATCTGACTTTGAAAAGGAGTTGCAGATGGCGCATACTAACAAAACCCTAGCCGACGATTTAGAAACCGTGTTTTTGGCAACTTCGACCGAGTATGGCTTTTTAAGCAGTAGTCTGGTAAAAGAAATTGCCCAATATGGCGGTTCAATCGATCATCTGGTGCCTCAACACGTCGCCCGGGACATATACCGATGCTACGCCAAGACTTAAATTCTACCAACAATAATGGTTCTAATAACAGTGTAGAACGTGCGGTTGCCGCTCATGAGCCCGCCGTAACCCACAATGAAACCGTCCAGCGATTAGATATTCAACAATCGCTCAATGTACTGGAAGAACTCATTTTAGAAAGTCCTCGGGTGCCTTTTTCGGGCCGTACCCTAGTGGATGAAGATCAATTATTAGAGCAACTCGATCGCATTCGTCTCAATTTACCGACGGTGTTTCAAGAGGCAATGCAAATTGTGCAGCAGCGCGATCGCATTATGAGTGATGCTCATCAATATGCCCAAGACATGATGGATGCGGCAGAGCAAGAAGCGGCGCGCCGGGTAGATGACTTAGGGATTGTGCAGCAAGCGGAAAATGAAGCCCGACAAGTTAAGCAGCAGCTAGAACAAGACTGTGATGCCTTGCGATCGCAAACCCGGTCCGAGATCGAGCAGTGGCAGTCGGCGGCGGAGCAATATTGGGATGAAAACCGCCAGCGCACGGAAGATGAGTGCCTTGCCCTCCGCGATGATGCGGATGCCTATGCCGCCGAGGTGCTACAAACCCTCGAACAAAAACTCTCAGACATGATGCGGGTGGTTCGCAACGGGCGCTCAGCGCTCCCATCTGGCAGTGGTACCAGTGAGACCACATCACGGCCACAAGAGGCTGCTAGCCAAAGACGCCAAGACACAGCTGTAATGTCTCAACCAGACGCCGCTCGTCAGGGGCGATCGCGCCGCAATCCCCCTCAGTCATAACCCGCTAGCCACGAGCTTGAATAACCTCGTTACAAGTGTCGACTCGTTCCAACTACCCTGAGCGTGAGAGGGGGATGACAGTCTCAGTCGGGGAAGCTGCTGCGATCAAAACAAGCAAGAGACTACATGCTGAGTTATTTAAAGGGTACTCTCGTCGACATTCAAAAGCCGGGAGGCCATCGCGTCATCATCACCGTTGACGTGCATCAAGTCGGCTACGACTTGCAAGTCACGAGTCGTTTGTTGGCCGAGCTACCTCCCCTGGGCGAAGCTCTGCAGGTATTTTGCCATCTCCAAATCCGCGATGAACTACCGGTCGTGTTTGGGTTTGCGAGCCGGTCAGAGCGCGATGTCTTTCGCCAACTTGTGAGCGTGAGTGGCATTGGCCCCCAGATGGCCATGGCTTTATTAGATACTCTGGGCTTTCAAGAACTGATTCAAGCGGTTGTATCAGGGAATACGCGTCTGATTTCTCGCACGAAAGGGGTCGGTAATAAAACTGCTGAGCGCTTGATTTTAGAACTCAAAACCAAGCTAGCGGAATGGCGTCAGCAATCGGGGCTCAGCATTACACCAGGCAGTGGCCCCATGGCCACCGTGCAAGAGGAGGTCGAAATGACCTTGTTAGCCCTGGGCTATACCAATAGTGAAATTATGAAAGCCCTGCAAACCGTTGGACGCAGCAGTACACTCGCGAAAAACGATAACGCCGAAGACTGGATTCGAGAAGCGATTACTTGGCTCAGTCAAGCCACCTAATTGTTCTCAACGACCGTCATGCAGACTTTTGATGAAGCGACGTGATCGCGCCTGAATTTCTGTCCAATTGTGACGCTCGACCATCTGTTGTGGAAATAGGCTACTGGCGATACCAACAGCGATCGCCCCCTGTTGCAGGTATTCCCTAGCGCTCTCAACGGTAATGCCACCCGTGGGAATCAGTGGAATGTGACTCAGTGGCCCTTGCAAGTGATGGATATAAGCGGCTCCGCCCACTACCTCACAGGGAAACACTTTGACGCCATCAGCACCTAACTGCCAAGCCGCCATAATTTCTGTCGGGGTGAGTGCGCCGGGAATCACGAGCACGCCATGAGACTGAGCAATGGTCATCATCGCCGCATCAGTATGGGGCATAAAGCAAAATTGCGCACCTGCGGCGATCGCCTCGTGCATCGCTGCTACGGTCAACACCGTGCCCACACCCACCCAGCAGTCTACCCCCAACATTTTTCGCAGGTGGCTGACCAAGGCCGCTGGGCGATCGCTCGTCCAAGTGATTTCAATTATCCGAAAGCCACCAGCCACAGCGGCTTGTGCCATCTGTAGTCCCATTGCAAAGTCTGGCGCTCGAATCACTGCGATCGCCCGGTACTGTTTGAGTATGGTTAACCACATCGCTCGATCCATCACCGTTGTCCACCTACGCGACTGTTCACTTTATCGCGTTGGCCAGTCAATCGGTTCAGGGCTCTCAATGAAAACATGTGCGAAACGTCAGAGGTTCGCTAAGATCACCCAAAGGCCAATACTGAACTCGCCTGCTACCGGACACTGCAAGACTCTTGGGGCAAAATAAAGTTCACGATTGGTCGAAGCGCATGAGATTTTGCCCATTAGGGAGTTCGAATTTGCCCCTTCTGCACTGACTGTACAATTGCCATGATTTCGTCAACTGGGCCAGAACGCGACTTTGAACATGCCAAGCTCTTGATGCAAGAGTACAGTTTTGACTTGAGTCGATTTAAAGCAAGTGAACTCGTCACGATTTGGCATGAGCACCTACAAGCAGAACCCAGTTGGATTCGAGCAGCCGTATTAGAAGCACTCTATTTGGGCCGCTATAAAGCCTTTTCTGTGGAGCAAATTTTGCAGGGATGGAAGCGGCGGGGGCATCCTGTGCGTCACTTTAACAGCGAATTTGAGCGGATAGTCTTTAGCCCCATTGACCCAGCCGTCAGTCAATATGTCGCCATGACTGCTTCGAGTCCGTCAGAGCTGATAGCGTCCCAGGTTGATGGGCAGCAGAATGCGGCTGCATCTCAGATTGCAAGTGACGATATCGGGCCAGCACCCGCGACAGCTCAGAGTACATCGCCCTCGCCAGATGAGAGCTCCGCCAGGGCAGCAACCGATCCTCTATCCCCACCAATCGAGTCAGACCAGCAACAATCGTTGTTAACCTCAGAGATCGCGGCTCCGGCTCCTAAGAATTCGGACCTGTCGTCTCTCGCAGAGGTGAATGAAAATGAACATGCAGCTGACTCAGACGATGGAACC
>CAZLYS010000281.1:0-6203 GCA_964563415.1 uncultured Halomicronema sp. | reverse complement strand
CAATGTTTAGCCCTGTGCATTTTGATCAAGTGCATCTCGTCTGCTGAAGGGGAACAGGGAATAGGGAACAGGGGGTGCTTGATTCGACTGTATGTCGCTATAGCTCGATTTTCGAGAATCGGTATGCAGCCTCAACTAACCATTCAGTTACTGTTGGTGGTTCATAAAAAAGGGAGCAAACAGGTGTTTGCTCCCTTTTTTACCGGATATAGATGCTCGCTATCTCAGTGCTACAGCTTGGTGCCACACTCAGGGCAGAAAGTGTGACTAGAGGGATTTTTAGCGCCACAGTTGCTGCAGTACATTAGCTCAATGGTTTGCACATCCAGCGATTTTTGCGGCAGGCCAATCATCTGGGCGTTGCTCTTACCCGGAGCCACCATGGGATAGCAATTCTCATCCTTGCGCACGTGGACATCCATCAACACCGGACCTTCGTAGGCGAGCATTTCAGCGATCGCGGTTTGCAAGTCAGCTTTATTCTGCACCACGATGCCTTTAACACCATAGGCCTGAGCCAACATTTCAAAGTCCGGCATCCCGGACTGCATGTTTGAGGATGAATAGCGTTCCCCATAGAAAGCCTGCTGCCACTGACGGACCATCCCTTGCCAGCCATTATTGATGATGACGGTTTTGACATTAATACCGTATTGCGCCAAGGTTCCTAACTCTTGAGGGTTCATTTGGAAGCTGGCATCACCACTGATGCAAATTGTCACCTCATCGGGGTGGGCCACCTGTACACCCATCGCGGCTGGCATGCCAAAGCCCATGGTGCCGAGTCCGGCGCTTGAGATCCACCGACGAGGACCATTTTTGAGGAACTGAGCAGCCCACATTTGGTGTTGACCCACATCAGTCGTGTAGTAAGCCTGGGGGGCTTGACGGCACAACTCCACAATGACCTCTTGCGGAGACATCATGTCGTCATAGGTCGGCACCACCAATGGGTAGTCATCGCGCCAACGTTGAATGCGATCGCGCCAGGCCCGAGTCTGTTCCGGGTCGGCAGGCTTGTTGGCATCGTGTAAGCGATTGAGCAAGTTTTGCAAAACGCGTCGCACATCGCCCACAATGGGAACTTCGGGAATGCGATTTTTGCCGACTTCTGCTGGGTCAATATCGATGTGAATGACCTTAGCTCGTGAGGCAAACTCATCTAGCTTGCCCGTCACGCGATCGTCAAAGCGCGCGCCCACCGCAATCAACAAGTCACATTCACTCACGGAAAAATTCGCATAGGCCGTGCCATGCATCCCTAACATGCCGACTGAGAGCGGATGATGCTCGTCAAAAGCCCCTTTGCCCATCAGGGTTGTGGTTACAGGAATGGCAAAATACTCGGCTAGTTCCTGAATTTCCCCATGAGCACCAGCAGTGATCGCCCCGCCACCGACATAAAGCAAAGGCTGCTTAGCTCGGCGCAGTAACCGAATGGCGTGATCAATTTGCCGAGGATTGCCCTTCACTGTCGGCTTAAAACCGGGAAGATGCACATCTCCCGGCTCGACGGGAATGTAATCAAACTCTTCCAGACCCACATCTTTGGGAACATCGATGAGCACAGGACCAGGACGTCCACTTTGGGCAATGTAAAAAGCCTCAGCCACCACGCGCGCCATATCTTTGGGCGATCGCACGACGTAGGAATGCTTCACAATGGGCAGCGTAATGCCAAAGATGTCTGTCTCTTGGAACGCATCAGTCCCAATGGCCGGGCGGGGTACCTGTCCAGTAATTACGACCATGGGAATCGAATCCATCGCCGCAGTCGCGATACCCGTCACTAAATTGGTCGCACCGGGACCAGAGGTGCCAAAACAAACGCCCACTTCACCCGTAGCCCGCGCATACCCATCAGCCGCGTGAGAAGCCCCCTGCTCATGGCGCACCAGAATGTGACTAATTTCCCCTCGCTCTTCTGCCTTATAGAGTTCGTCATACACAGGCAAAATGGCCCCACCAGGGTAGCCAAAAATATGCTCAACCCCATGACGTACAAGGCTATCAATTAGAGCAAAGCCACCAGTCACTCGTTGAGTAGTAACGTTATCAAGTGCTTTAACAGAAGTTGTCATGGAATTAGTGAACACACGCGCTTAAGTGGGCAAAAGTTATTGCCAATTTGTGCCGTACGCAACGGTTGAGAAGCACAAAGTAGCAGTTAAGACTTTCACTATAGTACGAGATTCATCTGGCACCAATATAAATGCCTGAGTTCTCTTTAGGAGATCCTTGAAATTCTTTACAGGCAAACTATTGAGACAGCACTAGAAAGGAGGATAAACCCTGAAAAATCACTCACTGTCGTCTTCACAAGAGTAATATTTCAACACTTTAGGGCACCCCAATCGAGCAATTAGAGTGATTCCTGAGTTGGGTTTTCATGACAATTTGCAGTGGGTTAAATGAGTCGGCAGTTCTGATGAACCAGTGCCCTATTGCTGTAGGGTATGTCTTGTCTAATTATCAAATACTTGGCGTTGCTGCACCAACAGTTCTTGAATCCCTGTTTCTGCCAAATCTAGCAGTTGATTGAGCTGCGATCGCGAGTAGCTGCCTTCTTCCGCTGTACCCTGCACTTCGATAATGTCTAGATTGCCGTTGAGCACCACGTTGCAATCCACCGCAGCAGCGACATCTTCTTCATATTTCAGATCGAGCAGTGCTTCCCCTTCCACAATGCCGACAGAAATGGCCGCGACTTCTTTGGCTAAAGGCATTTCGGCTAATTCCCCTGCAGCAACCAGCTTCGTCAACGCGTGCTTGAGCGCCACATAGCCCCCGGTGATCGAGGTCGTGCGCGTACCGGCGTCAGCCTGCAGCACATCAGCATCGACCGTAATGGTGCGTTCACCCAACGCACCAAAATCTAGGGTCGATCGCAAGCTGCGCCCAATCAGTCGTTGAATTTCTTGGGTGCGGCCCGACAGCTTCATCAATTCGCGTCGCTGGCGCTCGGGGGTCGCTCCCGGCAACATTCGATATTCTGCTGTGAGCCAACCCCGACCCGAATCGCGAAGAAACGGCGGCACCTTATCTTCAATCGAGACGGTGCAGAGCACTTGAGTGTTGCCACAGCGAGTTAAGACAGAACCCGCCGCAAACCGAGTGAAATCCAGTTCAAAGGAAACGGGTCGCAATTCGTTTGCTTGCCGACCATCGGGACGCTGCCATGCCATAGATGCTGCCTCAACTTGCCCAAACCTCACTCAGAATACATGAGAACACTGGTCAGTTAGCAAGACGAGCGGCGAACCATCAAACTTGAGAGCCGCCTAAGACCGGAGTTGCTGTTCATAACGGGCTACGACCGCTTTTTGTTCAACGGTTTCAACCGCATGGGGTTGCGCTTGGCGGACAAGCTTGATCGCGTCTGTAGCCGTCATCCCTTTCGCCACCCAGTACGCCGCCGCAAAGGTGCCGGTCCGACCACTACCGCCCTCGCAGTGAATGATCATCTTCACCTCGGGCAGGGTTTGGTTCACCAAATCGATGAACTGCTCAAGTTGCGCCAGGGTGGGCGGGGCAAAATCTTTGACTGGGATGGTATAGCGCTCGTACCCCCAGGCTTCGATATCAGGGAGGTCATAGCGAGGTCTTTGTGCTGCATCTTGCAAAAACGACACCAAAACGCTGAAACCCTCTGCTCGGAGCCGTTCGAGTTCACGATTGGTGGGGTTTTGACTCCCCAGTAAGTAGGGTGTGTCAATCCACCATTGGCTCATCAACCCAACTCCTTAAACCCTGAGTAAATTACACCGGTCCTGGGGAATCAGCACTGGTCGGCATGCTGTCCAACTGAGCGAAGTATTCGGCATCGGTGAGCAGGCTGGCAGGCTCTGCCACATGATCGACAAACACCGTGCCGTTGAGGTGATCGAGTTCGTGCTGAAAGATGCGGGCCACAAAGTCAGTAAACACTTGGCGGTTGAGCTTGCCGTGGCGATCGCGATATTCCACTTCAATTTCTCTCCAGCGATCGACTTGCCCCCGCTGATCGGGGACGCTCAAACAGCCTTCCCAACCGATGACTTGCTCATCGGAGTGAGCAATGATGCGGGGATTGAGCATCGGGGTCGGTTCCATGCGGGGCGCGTGGGGATATCGCAGATTGGGATAAGAGGCCACGATAAAGAGCTGCAGCGGTTCACCCACCTGGGGGGCGGCAATCCCCACACCATTCGCTTTCTCTGCAGTCCACACCAGATTGTTAATGAGTTTCTGCAGCCGATCGTCAATGTTTGCGACCGGCTGGGCGACTTGTCGCAGTCGAGGATCCCCTAAAGTCAGGACTGATAATTGTTTTCGACGCATCAAAAAAGGCCACATTGCCAGCATGAATCTAATCGTTAAATTGGACAGACTCTGCCCAAGCTCCTTTCATCATGCCAGAATTGCTCTGATTCACAGTAATTTCAGCAAGCGCGACCCAACTTGCCCTAGCCATTAGGCAGGCTCCGCCAACCCCCTCATGCTGACCTATCGAATCGGTAAGGCTGCCGGACGCAACGTCACTTCCAACTGGCGTCCCTGGCGATCAATCACCGCTACTAGCGGGGTACCGATGTCTGTATTCTGCACGATGGTTTGCACAGTTTCAGCATCTTGTGTCGATTGACCGCCCAAAGATTGCAGCACATCACCCGGGCGCACACCCGCTTGCGCCGCTGGAGAATTAGCCTGGATGCCCAGCACCACGACGCCGCTATTGGCGGAGATTTGCAGATTTTGAGAATTTTGGCTGTTTAAGAGCTCGCGCAGAGCCGGGGTCAGCGATCGCATTTGGATGCCAATGTAAGGATGGTCAACTTTGCCATTGGCAATCAGTTCGCGAGCAATTGCCTGCGCGGCATTGATGGGAATGGCAAAACCCAAGCCTTGAGCGCCGCCGATGATCGCAGTATTCACGCCGATGACTTGTCCCTGCTCGTTGAGCAGTGGCCCCCCGGAATTGCCCGGATTGATCGCCGCGTCAGTCTGAATGAAGCTGACCCGCTTGTCCGGCACGCGGATTTGAGTGCTAGATCGTCCCGTGGCACTAATAATTCCAGCGGTCACCGTATTGTCTAGTCCCAGTGGATTGCCGATCGCGATCGCCCATTCCCCCGGACGGAGCTGTTCGGAATCTCCTAGGGTCACCGTGGGTAACCCTGATGCCTCAACGCGAATCACCGCTAAGTCGGTCAGGCGATCTTCACCCAGTACTTCCCCCGTCAGCTCACGCCCATCTTTGAGGGTAACCAGCACCCGATCGGCCCCTTCAATCACATGGGCATTGGTCAGAATCAGCCCCTCAGCATCAATAATGAAGCCTGACCCAGTGCCCTGTTCAACCCGAGTGCGGGGCGGCTGTGGCACCATCCCAAAATCACCAAAAAACTCCCGAAAGAAAGGGCTACTAAATACTTCGGGAGTCCGCTGTACCACTGTGCGCGAGGCATCAATCCGCACCACTGAGGGTCCCACTCGCTCTACGGCATCAGCAATGAAACTCGTACTTTGGAATGCCGGTAACGAAGCTTGAGCGACCATCACCGAAACATCTTGAGCCACAGGTGACAACTCGGTCTGCAGCCAGTCTGACAAGCGTGCTTCGGAGGGGGTGGTCTGGTTAAACAGCACCAAAGCAGTGGTGCCTAATAGCGTCAACACACCGTAGGTCCTCAGGCGTCGCCCCTTAGGCAAAGCATGATGAGTAGCGGGATCAGATGAATTTGGGGAGTACATAGGGACTTTCTCTCTCCGAGCAAGCGCGATCGCAAAAGTGGCTGCTCAAAACAGTGGCGCGATCGCACCGGGTTTTAAGCAAGCTATTCAAAAAAGTTGAAACCAAAGCAGAGCCTAGTCAGCGAACTGTCTAAAACCCTTTCTTCACAGCACGGCTGCTAACCAACACATCAAACCTGTGATGCCGCATGTCTGGAGCAAGTTGGAGGCCAAAAGCCTGGTAAGACTCTCGATATTCCAAAAGAGAATCGACCCAACTCAGTCGAGCAATGCTGTAGACGCGATCACCTATTCTTCAAACTGTTGGACGCAGGGGTGACTAACAAGTTCCTAACTACACAATAGCGGAAAATGAGGATTTTCCCAGATGAAGGGAGCGATCGGGCTCACAAGAGAAGAAGGCTAGACAGCAGCAATGTCGATCATTTTGTTGCAAGAAGACGCGACCAGATGCCTCAATCAGCCGACTT
>CAZLYS010000280.1:5413-6204 GCA_964563415.1 uncultured Halomicronema sp. | reverse complement strand
TGGCTCAACGAGACGAACTCTTGGATTTATCCGCATTTGCATAAAGCGGCTGAGCGGATGATTGAGCTAGCTAAGCGCGAACCGGCTGATGATCTAGAATGGCGAGCGCTTAACCAAGCGGCCCGGGAACTCTTGCTGGCGCAGTCGTCTGACTGGGCGTTTATTATGCGAACCGGAACGATGGTGCCCTACGCAGTGCGGCGGACACGATCGCACCTCTCCCGCTTCACCAAGATTTGGGAAGATATCAACGACGGGAAGATTGATTCGGGTTGGTTGGTGAAACTAGAGGCGATCGACAACATTTTCCCGAATATTAATTATCGGGTTTACCGTTCGCTATAGTGACCCACTTCATGGCCTGTGGCTAAGCCTCTAACAGGTTCTACAGCCACTCACAGCCAGGCGGAGCTGCTAGAGTCGCTGACGTTCCAAGACATACAGGAGCTTGATCTTTGAACACTAAGTTTTGCCGTTTACGGTGCAATTGCTCCTAAGCAAAACCTGAGCAGTATTTGCTGCTCAGGTTTCATGGCTCTATCGTTGAGTGCCGTAAGCTAAGAAGCGATTAATCGTTTCCAGGCGGTTTCTCCAGGTGGTTAAGCGATATTCGGGCGTCGTTGCGGTAGAGAGGGTCAGTCCGGCCCCTAGGGTTCTTTGCAGTTCTGAAACCTGCGTTCGCACGGCTGCTACCGCAGTTGGATTGGGATTGCTTGCCAAGGCATCGAGACTGGCACCCACCGTATTGATATCTGCTACCCAGCGGTCAGCTAAGCGGGGCTGTAGGGTGA
>CAZLYS010000280.1:0-5389 GCA_964563415.1 uncultured Halomicronema sp. | reverse complement strand
GTAGGGTGATGAGGCCACTCGCTAGCAGCCAGTTCCATTCCCGTTGGAGAGCTTTATAGCGATCGGCCGCGGCAGCATACGGGGCTTTTTGGGGAACCAGACTATTGTGCTGCCCTTGAGTGGCGTTGAGCACCGATTGGATGCGGTTATCAAGATTGTCTGTGGCAAACAAGGCATACCCCGTTGCGGGCATATCTCTGAGGGTTTGCAGTTGGTCAATCATCACGGGTATCGGCATGCTCAACAGCCGCATGCCCGGAATCACCAGCGTCGAGTCGTAGGTTTGATCGGCCACCCAAGGGGTAATCAATTCAGAAAAACGATTGGCATCTTGGGCATAACTCATGAGCACAATCCAGTCGACAAGTCCCTCCTCAGCCCAGGTATTCCAATCTTGTTGGATTTTGAGCAGACGCTCTTGCTCAGACATGGCAAAGACCGCTGCCGAGAGCGTAATGTCGGGTCGCTTGCTGCGCACCAGTTCAGAGGTCTCGGCCACAAAGCTGGTGACTTGTTGAATCCGAAAGTTGTTCCAAGCTTCCCATAGACCGCGTTGGCGATCGCGCTCGGCTCTGGGTAACCAAGGATCGACCAGCGGCGTCAGGTTGACCGGGTCAACGCCGGTTTGTCGCCGAAATTCCCGTCGAGCGGCGGTGCCATAGCCATAGGTGCGTTCATCAGAAGGATCTTGGAAGGGATAGCGAATGTAATCCAGTTGCAGGCCATCGACGTCATAGTTAGTGATGATTTCCTCTTCTAACCGCAGCAAATAATCCCGCAGTCGGCGATTTGCCGGATCATAAAAAGGTTTGGTTTGCCCCAACGGAATGGGACTACCGGCTTGGTCATAGCCCACCCAATCCGGATTTGCGGCCAGCGATGGCCCGAGAAACTGATCAGACTTACCCAGAATTGTGTTGTGGCGCAAGTTACCCGCTGCAAACACCCAGATCCAGGCGTGTAGATCCATGTTGCGCTCATGGGCTAGTTCCACAGCATCCGCGAGAGGATCCCAACCTTGGGTGAGGGGATTTTGTTGTGGGGCAACACGGCTGGGATAGATGGGGAACCCCGCATTCATTGTTTCGAGAAAGATGGTATTAATTCCCGACGTCTGCATGTTGTCAAAGAGTCTAGCTAACCCAGCCCGCGATCCGGCTCGGACGATGCTGCCGCGATCAAGCCACATCGCGCGAATTTCGGTTTGAGCAAAGGTGCGATCGCGGGGAAACTCTGCCCATAGAGCATCTCGCACTTGTAACCAGCGGCTGCGAGCTTCGCCGTAAGCTTCAGTTTCTAGTAAATCCGACCAGTCACGACTGAGTTGGCGGGCAGCTTCTAGGGCAGGCGTGCTGACAGCGGTTAGATCGGTACTAGCGATGAGACTTCTGTCTTCAGCTATGGTCGCGACGGGTTCCTGATTGTCTGGAAGTCTGACTTCAGTGGGTTGATCGACGGCATTGGCGGCAAAGAGGGCGCTTTCATAACGTCCGACTAAATTATCCAATTCCCTTTGCATCCGAATGCCAAAGAAATAGGAAATAGGCGCATTGCCCGGACGGACCAATAGGCCAGGAGGTGCAACCTGATCAGCGGGGTCGCGAGAGGTACCCTGCAAATCGCGAGATGGAAAATCGGGCAAAGTGGCTGGGTCAAGGTTTTGGGGAATGCCGAGGCGAGTCCGATCTTGGGTGATCGCACCCTCATCTAGTTGAGTTGCTGCCGAGTCTAATGCTGTTGGGGCAATGGTGCCGTGAGCCGGAACTGTGTTCACCAGCAGCCAACTCATGACCATCCCTGCTAAGCACCACAATCCTAATTTTGCTAACTTACGCATAAACTCAGCGCCTCTCTATACCCGTTTCACTTAGTCAATTCAGCAGTTGTGCATGACAACTGTAGGGGGAAATTCTGTTACCCAGGACAATTTCTCTCACTCATTTAAGCGCCAATTGGCAAAATTGAATGAGAATGCCTGTCAGATTTTGCTTATTCTCTTTACACTCAGGCTGGGAGAATTCCCTGAAAAAACCTCAAGATTCTGCTTGCATATTGCGCAAGTCAGGCTCATGGAATGGAGGAGCAAATCTTAAATTTGGGGCTGGGAAGCCGTTTCAGAGAGCCAACCTATCGATCAGCGATGCTGCTGATTTTGAGTATGAATTGAATCGCTGACAGGAAGAACGACGCGGGTTGACTCACTCTCAATAGCGGATCGCGGGCATCTTGCCCGCGATCTAAAACACTGGATTCATACTTCGATTCAGCAACGCCTATCGATCAGTGATGCTGCTGACAAGCTCAGTCAGGCATATTTGCCCAAACAGCAACACAAACTATAACGTGGCTTGAATAAGTGCAAAGTATTACATGGCATACCCAGGTGTTTTTGCGGCGATCGCTGCATAATGGCTCCCAAGTAAAACGCCTGTTCGGGTTGATGCCATGTCGCTGCCGCCTTCTCGTCCCCATCCGCCAGACGCCTCGACCTCACAGTTTTTGCTGCCGCCAGCCACGCCAACCGTCACTAAACGAACTGTAGGCAGTTATTTGAGCTATCCACTCTGGAAGAATTTGTGGCAGCAGGCGGCTCGACATCGGTATTGGGTAAAAGGGGCGGCGATCGCGTACGGCATCATTTGTTGTTTTTTGTTGGGCAGCTTTATGGCGATCGCCGCCGCGACCCTGTGGCCATCGGTCGCGCAGTTGCTTAGCAACATCTTGGAACCTTGGCTACCAGCAGTAGTTGCCCCCCTAGGAGCAGTCATCACCGAAATGGGGATAGAGTGGCGACTGAGTCACCGCTGGTGGCTATTTCTAATTAGTGGCGGAGCCAGTTTTGGGCTCTGGTGCAAGGTTGTGGGTCTCACTCAACAAATCATTCGTTCTGATGGCGATTTAGCTTCCCATCTCATTCCCACTTGGCAACAGCGGGCGGTGACTGGGGTGGTGGCGATCTTGACAGCGGCGCTAGCACTGTTAGTCGTGGGGATTTTACTACTAGCACTGCCGGAAGAGCTGCAGAACAGCGCTGAAGTCAGCGTATTGGGATTGATTCAAAAATTGCTGGTGCAAGGGCTGCGGTGGAGTCTGGCAGCTTCAACGATTGCCCTCAGTTACGGTTTGCTTTACCGCAGCAGCCAAAAGTCATCGGCCCGCTCCACACCCGTGTTACCCGGCACGGTGTTTGCCACGCTACTCTGGCTAGCCACAGGGATGACTTTCAAACATCATTTAGAAACAGTGCCCAATCAGCACTGGTTGTTTAGTGCCGCAAGTACCCTAACTCTAGGGTTGATCGGCCTGTATGTTTGCACCTTGGGACTCTTGTTAGGCGGACAATACAACAAGTTGGTCAACCGCTATTTTCCACAGTCGCGATCGCCCCAATCAACTGCCCAAGCCCCGCCGCCAACGTTTGAATCTTTCACCATTCAAAAGCGCCCTTACCGGTAAGCGCGATCGTCTCGTTGAGATCCTGAATACTCTGCCAATCTGGGAGTGAAGTGGATTTTGGGATTCAGTTAGGGATGACTCAGTCGACCGCTAATCTTCCTGGTTCTAGAAAGACCCAGATTAGTATCGACCCTTTAAGACTCGTTCAACTTCCCGTTTTTCTTGTTTGCGCTTGAGGGCATCACGCTTGTCGTGCAGCTTTTTACCCTTGGCGAGGGCTAACGTGAGCTTAATCCAGCCACGCACCACGTAAATTTTTAGGGGAATCAGGGTTAACCCCTTTTGTTCGACCTTGCCAATCAGTTTGCGAATTTCGCCTTTGTGCAACAGGAGCTTGCGGGTGCGACGGGGTTCGTGATTGTACTGTTGAATCGTCGTGCTATGGGGTGAAATATGCACGTTGTACAACCAGATTTCACCGTCTTTGACCTGGGCAAAACCATCGCGCAGGTTGGCTTTCCCCGCACGAATCGATTTGACCTCAGTCCCTTTAAGTTCAATGCCTGCTTCAAAGGTTTCTAAGACTTCGTATTGGTGGCGCGCCTGACGATTATCGCTCAGCACCTTGTAACCGTTATCCGAATCTGCCATAGCACTCTTTTACTCCACCACAATGCACCATTCGTGCAGTTCGTATTCCACACACCCAGATTGAATTAGAGGATCTGCTTGGACGATCGCTTCTGCCTCTGCCAAAGAGGCCGCTTGAAATAGCAACATGCCACCGCCCCGCTCTGCCCAATAACCGGTTCGGGCTTGATGTCCCTGAGCAATGAGCTCTTTAACGTAAGCCACATGGGCGGGCACATGCCGATCAAATTCAGCTTTTTGAATGATTCCTCGTTCAATTTTGACGAACCAGGGCATGACGATATCCGTAAACTAACGTTAGCGAAATTCATTAGCCTCGTAAAAGGCCGGATTGCCCGATCACACCGAGCCAGCCAAGCAATCGCTTTGTGTGTTTTATTAGCATACTGATCTGTCCAGTTTTGCCTGACAGATCGTAACGGAATGGCACACCGTCTGAAAGATTATCGTCTCAACCGTTTTGAACGTTAGCTTGATGTCAGTAGCGCTTTGCTTGCGGCCATGTTGACCCAGTCCCACTATTTTTTAGCGTTAATTCCGCCTGCTGATATTCAAGCCGATGCCACCGCGCTGAAGCACTATTTTCGGGAACATTACCACAGCCAAGCCGCCCTCAAATCACCACCCCATATCACTCTCCAGGCACCGTTTACTTGGCCTGATGAGGAACGCGATCGCCTGTTGACAACATTGGCGGCATTCCGCCCATCGATGTTACCCGTGCCGTTACGACTGTCTGGTTTTGGAGCCTTTCCGCCACGGGTAATTTTTCTAGCCGTGAAGCAAACGCGGGAGCTAATACAGCTACAAGCCGATCTGCAAACCTATCTGGCAGACACTTTGGGAATTATCGATCCGCGATCTCATGAGCGGCCCTTTCATCCTCACTTGACGGTGGCCTTTCGGGATTTGAAACCTGCTGCCTTTCACCAAGCCTGGCCAGAGTTTGCACACAAACCAGCTGAATACGCTTTTGTAGCGACTGCGATCGCACTGCTGCGACATACGGGACGAGAATGGGTAAATATTAAAGATCTGCCGCTGCAATGAAAATTTATGCCTTTATTTGGCGTTAGGGCTTAATAGCAGCATATGTATAGTTTTCGCCAAAAATCTCTCTCTGTAATCATCTTGAGTTTTTGCACTCAAAGTTCAGGCGCCTGCAGTACGGAAAACCACCTCACATTTTCGTAATAGATCGTTGATAATCCATAAAACGGTAACGTATAATACAGAAGTAAAGGATAAATCGTTCATCCTCTTGTCTTTTCAGTGAAGAGATGAGGACGGAAGTAGGGGACACCGGGCTCCGAAGGAACGCGCCAACATTACATTCCGGCTA
>CAZLYS010000279.1:0-6205 GCA_964563415.1 uncultured Halomicronema sp. | reverse complement strand
CCATTAGCGATGCGTCATTTGAAGGAAGATGCCTTCAAAAATCTCACTCCCCCACCATGTCTTTTTCCGCCGACATTCCACTGTGGCTCTTGATTGGCTTGCCAGGTAGCGGCAAGTCCACTTGGGCGGAAAATTTTCGGCAGTCAGGCCCCGCGATCGCCTATGTTTCCACCGACCAGATCCGGCAGCAGTTATTTGGCAACGAGGCGATCCAAGGCTCTTGGCCTCAAGTTTGGCAGCGGGTTATCCACGAGTGGCAACAGGCCGTCCAGCAGACTCGCCAGGGCGAGATATACGGAGCGCTCTATGACGCGACGAATGCGCAGCGGCGGGGGCGTCACCAGGTGATCAAAACTGCACGGCTGTTAGGTTTCACACGACTCATTGCCATTTGGCTAGATGTGCATTTGGTGGAGTGTTTGAGGCGTAACCACGGGCGATCGCGGCAAGTGCCGACGGCGGTAATTCAAACGATGTCACGTCAATTGATCGGAGCGCCACCTCATCCTAGCGAGGGCTTTGACGCGGTTTATCGTCTCCGTCCCGATCTATTGCCAGGCCGCGAAAGTTAGTTTTCTGGTAAGGGCGAGCTGCCTGGTGTGGGTTAATAGCCGCGCGATCTCGACACTTGATTGAGCAATGGTTGCCCCGCCTGCGATCGCCGGTAATTTTCCACAATTTGCGGGGCGACGGACGCCGGATTCGTAATACTAGAACAGTGGGGCGTCACGCGAATTTGAGGATGCCGCCAAAAGGGATGATCTGGCGGCAGGGGCTCTTGCCTAAACACATCTAAGCAAGCTCCTCGGATCTGCCCGGTATCGATGGCCGTTAACAGATCGGCCTCAACCAAGTGCTCACCACGAGCAACGTTAATCAAGTATGCCTGTCGAGGCAACTGTTCAAAGAAATCGCGATTCAAAATGTCGCGGGTTTGCTCAGTCAATGGCAACAGACAGACCAAGATATTCGCTCTTCTTAGAAACTCCGGCAGTTGCGCGTTTCCTGCATAGGTCTCAACCCCGGCGAGTTGCTTTTGCGATCGCGACCAGCCGACCACGTTAAACCCTATCTGCGCCAGGCGCTCTGCGGTGTAGGCACCCAACTGGCCCAACCCCATAATGCCAACCGTGTAGTGTTGGCTGACAGTCAGGTTCTGGGGACGCCAGCAGGCGGCCGATTGCTGAGCCAGATAGATATCGAAGTCGCGCAAAATTCCCATCGCGGCGGCACAAATGTACTCAAACATGGACTGAGCCAACAGCGGGTCAATTAGTCGAACGATGGGGATATCTGTTGGAAGTTCGGGATCTTGCAGTAAGTGATCAACCCCGGCACCCAGGGAAGAAATACAACGCAGATTGGGCAATTGTTGCCAGATGTCTGCAGGTTGTCGCCAACATAGGGCAAAAGTGACCTCTGTTGTGCTCGCTGTCTGGGGCCAGATTTGCACCTCTAACTCAGGGGCACAGACTTGGAGGGCGCTCTCCCAAGGACTGAGATCGCGATCAGGTGCAATGATCAGCAGAGTCATGAATCCTGGTGCCGTTAGAGCGCTTCGACGACGGCTTTCATGGCTTGTCCGACGGTCGGATATTGATACTCAAAGCCCGCCGTTTGCAAGTGCTTAGGCAATACCTGTTGGCCTTCTAAAACGACGATGGCGCCATCGCCTAATAGTGCCTCAATGACAAAATCGGGTACTGGCAACCAAGAGGGGCGGTTGAGTGCTTGCCCCAGTGCTTCACATGCCTGGCCCATCCGTACGGGGTTTGGTGCAGTCGCGTTGTATATGCCACTCATAGACTCATCCGTGAGGGCTCGCATCAAGATAGCAACTAAGTCGTCACGATGAATCCAAGAAAACCATTGCTTGCCGCTGCCAATGGGACCGCCTGCAAAGAGGCGAAAAGGGGTCAGCATACGTTCCAGAGCCCCACCGTCTCCCAACACAATGCCGATGCGGGGAATCACAAGTCGTACGCCGTCAATGTTCTTGACGGCTAGAGCTGCCGTTTCCCACGCCTGACAGATTTGCGACAAAAAGTCGTTTGCTGCAGGTGTGCTCGTTTCATCAAAAGTTGCGGTTTCGCTAGTACCGTAATAGCCGATCGCAGAGGCACTGACCAACACTTTGGGCTTGACATCAGCTTGAGCAATGGCTTCCACCAACTTTTCAGTGCCCAGCTTGCGGCTTTCTAGCATGGCGCGCTTGTGAGCAGCCGTCCATCGTTCTGAAATCGGGGCTCCAGCCAGGTTGACAACGCCATCACAGCCAGAGATGACGGCTTGCCAATCGCCAGAGGTTTGGGGCGTGTAAGCGACAGGCGTCACGTTAGGAAAGGCGACTTCCGGGAAGATTTTTCGGGCCTTTGTGGCATCGCGAGTGAGTACGAGCACGGTGTGGCCGGCTGCTTGAAGGGCTTTGACAAGGCCACTGCCTACAAAACCGGTGCCCCCGGTGATTGCCACTTTCATGTAACCCCGACTCCTTAACAAATCACTGCCTTAAACCTACCAAATTGCCTTCCCCCTGGCTGCGCATGGAGGGCCATTCGGTAGCCTGTAGAGCTGGCGTTCAGAATGTCGAGTGCAGAAGTAAAATCATTACTGAATGGGAGTTTCAGTCATTTGCAGTCATTTAACCAAAAAGCGAGTGCGGATAGATTTATCCGCACTCGCCGCTACTATTTCAAGCGTTTCAGGCTCAGCTTAAAAAGCTGATTCGGGTAGTTCGGGAGGCTCCTCGCCAAACCATTCTTGATAAATTTCAGCGTAGGTGCCGTCTTCCATCATGGTCATCAGCGCTTCGTTGACGATCTCAACATTTTCTGAGCCTTTGGGCATGGCAATTCCATAAAACTCAGTGGTCAGTAGTTCGCCAACGACTTTGAGGCCATCGATGTTACCAGAGGCGATCGCGTCCAAGGTCACGGGAGCGTCGTTGATCACCGCATCCACATTGCCATTGGCCAGTTCTTGCAGGGCTAAGGGAGCGGAGTCAAAGGTGCTAATTTCGGCACCAGGAATTTCAGCGGCCTGCTCTGCGCCCGTGGTGCCGATTTGTACAGCGATTTTCTTGTCCTGCAAGTCGTCCAAGGTCGCGACTTCCGTATTCTCTTCTTTGACGGCGATCGCGAGACCCGCTTTGACGTAGGGCCGAGAAAAATCAACTGTCTGCAAGCGCTCTTCCGTAATGGTCATGCCGCTAATCGCTGCATCGACGGTGCCTGCCTGCAAGGCGGGAATGATGCCGTCAAACGGGAGCGATTCAAACTGCACTTCTAAACCAGCGGTCTCGCCAATCGCTGTCATCAGGTCGATGTCAAAACCATCTAACTCGCCATCCTCGTTCTGAAACTCAAATGGCGGAAATGCGGGCTCAGTGGCCACGGTAAGGGTGCCGGTCGCTGCCTCTGAGCTACCGGAGTCAGCCGCTGCTGGATCGTCGCTATCCGCCGTATCAGTGGGAGCTCCCCCACAAGCGGCCAAAATGAATGATGTACTAAGGCCAAACGCCAAATTACGTAAAAATGCTGAACGTTTAATTGACATATAAAACTCTTCCTTTCACCACAAACTGGACTTACACGATACGATACTGCCAGCTTACCGATGATAAGCTTCACGTTATTTCCCGAATGCCATCGTCATTACAGAACTGATTTCATTGAGCTATGCCTGATTCCCAGACCGCGATCGCCTTCCATCAACTCCGCAAAAGCTATGGTCCGCTAGAGGTCTTAAAAGGGCTCAGTGGCGAAATTTATGCGGGTCAAGTCGTTGCGATCATTGGCGCTTCGGGCTGTGGCAAAAGTACACTGTTGCGCTGCTTTAATCGCTTAGAAACGATTAACGGCGGCTCGTTGACGGTCAACGGGATGGATTTGTCGCAGCCTGACCTATCCCGCAAACAACTGCAGCGGTTGCGGGCACAGGTCGGTATGGTATTCCAACAATTCAACTTGTTTCCGCACCTGACCGTGCTCGAAAACTTGACCTTAGCGCCGCAAAAAGTGCTGAGCAAAAATAAGCAAGACTGTCGAGAACTGGCAAGCCATTTTCTCAGCAAGGTAGGTTTGGTCGCTAAGGGTAATGCCTATCCAGACCAACTGTCTGGCGGTCAAAAGCAGCGGGTCGCGATCGCCCGTGCGCTCTGCATGGAGCCCGACATCATTTTGTTCGATGAACCTACCAGTGCCCTAGACCCAGAGTTAGTCGGCGAAGTGCTAGAGGTGATGAAGCAACTCGCTGAAGAAGGCATGACCATGGTCATTGTGACCCACGAGATGCAGTTTGCACGAGATGTGGCTGACCGCGTCATCTTCCTCAATCAGGGGTTAGTCGAAGAAGACGGTAAGGCTTACGACGTGATCACCAGTCCTCAAAGCGATCGCCTCAGAGCGTTCTTAAGCCGCATGCAGCTTGCTGGTGTCGTTTAAGGTTGACGCCTGAGATTGGCGCGAAACAATTCCGACGAATGGTTATGACTTCAAACCCTAAAAACAAATTTTGACGCAGCGCTAGTATCGGCTACCGTAGTCAGCTGGCGGTTTGCCAGAGTCATCATTCGGATAATTGACAGGGCGATAGTCCACATAGCTATCATCCCCAGAATTCTCTGCAGTTTGTGAATTATCAGAATCAGACGCCTGGTTGCTGTAGCCACCAGAACCGACGTAATTGTCTGAGCTAGCTGCTGAATACCCAGTATTCGTTGAATAACTGTCATTGCGATAACTGTCAGCATTTGCTGAGTAGCTATCTGCTCCGTAATCTCCAGAATTAGCTGAATACCCCTCAGAGTTGGCTGCATAGCCGCTGTTAGAATCATCCCAGCCACTAACTGGGGGCGCACCGTAGCGGCCATCGCTAGCCTTAGGACGCCGTCGTCGCAGACGATCACTACTAGGGTTTAAGCGTTCCATCGGGCGCTCATTAGGTGGCATTGACCGATCAGCATATCCGCCTTGGTCATTGCCATAGCGATCGCCATAACCATCGTCATAGTATCCAGATCTTCTCGCCGATTCATCTCGCCCCCCAATCATGCGTCGGTCTTCAGGAAACCGGGGACGATAAGGCCCTTCATTATCTAATTCAGCCCGAACATTCATGCGCGGGTTGCTGCCCCGATAATCTTGAGAGCGACTAGGACGATAGTAATCATCCCGACTAGGCCCACCACCAACACTTTGCGAGGCATAGCGATCTTCCCTAGGCGTCCGCGAGTAGACGTTTTGAATGGTGAGGGTGATCAGCATTCCTGCCATCATTAGCTGCTGAAATGAAGCGAGTAGCTCCATATTGAGGTGACCCAGCAAAAAGACCCCCGAAATCAGCCAAAGCACGGCATAGACCTTATCAGAGTCCCGCCCATAGCCAGGCTTGAGCCGGTCCACAAAAAAGAGGGCAACCCCGCCCAGTATCAGGACAATACCAATGAGAAGGGGAACTGGCGTACCGAAATTCACAGAAGATTCCTCTCAGGATGAAGACGCGGCGTTAACTAGCTTGAATGGGTGAGTGGGATATCCAGCCTGGGCAGATATCCCACCACAGGACCAGGTGATCGCTCAAAAAGGCAGAGCTATTCTACTGGGTAAACGTACCCGCAGGCTGTTTGTCACATGCTAGCGGACTTTAAAGGGCTTTCGAAAAATCTTTTGAGTTCGTATGCCAAAGCATCACAGCGGACTTTGAATAAAAGTGGCATGAAATATCAAAGATGTTGCTGAAATGAATCCAGCAGGACTCTCTGCACGGATTCATTTAGCGATGGCAGCCTGTTCTATACCTTGTGGCAGAGATTAGTAAACCAGCCCAAAAGCGAAGAGGGCACTCAAGCAGTATGAGTCCCCCCTTCTTTGATAAATGGTTTTATCAGCATCAAATACAGCACTGACTACTGGCGCTGGATTTTATCTCTCTGGCTAACAAAAACCAGAAAGATAGTAGCTGGGATGACAACAATAGCACCACCAGCCAGGAGGCTTAATAAAAAATTGGTAAGAGAGGGTGTCATGATTGGCAGGTATTTCAATAGACCGACTTTCAGAATTGTAACCTACCCCCTGACCGGTCACTCAAAAAGAACTACTGGAATGCTTGACCGCTTGAATACCTGTTCTATGGGTGCTTGATGCTCGCATCATCGCCTTTTGGACGCTGGCTGCAGGTTATCGATGAGGCCACCTAGTATAAA
>CAZLYS010000278.1:2146-6226 GCA_964563415.1 uncultured Halomicronema sp. | reverse complement strand
TCAAGGTGCTCTCCTTTGAGTATCAGCCTGACTAAACTTTTGTCAGTCAACCAGGTGCGATCGCCCGGTCCTGTTGTGGTAGACCCTCATAGTATTTCGCCACATTAATTAACAGGATGGGGGGCGGGGTGGGTTGGGCGATCGCGACGGTTCGCCATCCCCATCCTAGGCCCACAAGGCAAGCACTCGCGGCAAGCAACATTAACCGTCGATTCTTCAAGGATGCTGGCATCGTTCTGCCCTCTTTCAAGCAAGTTCATCAGCGGAAGCCGTCTGCATAATCATAGACCGACGACATCCTCCCATACATCTCGGACATCATCAGGTTTAAAGGTTGATTAGCCATTTCAGGAACTCAAAACAGCGGGTCAGATGTAGGAATCGGACAACTTTCCAGAAACAAACTCACCAAGTACAAATAGTCTAACGCTCACAAGCAGCCAATACTTCCTGAGAAAATGATATTCCTCAAAAATTATCCCTGCAAGAATTCGCCAAAATCCTCCATATATCAATAGAATGGAGCTCACAAAACATAAATTTCCCTCAATCTAAACAAGTTCAAACAAACATCAAGTTGTGTAGATTCCTCTCTAGAAAATCAGAGGAAACGCCTGGCAAATTCATATAATAAAAATGAATATATAAACCCTCTCTGCCTGGGATTCTAGCAATAAGAAATTTCGCTTGTTAAGGCATTCTCTTGATAGCACTCGAAGCTCTCTGAAGAGCCTACCAGTCTCCGGTTAAGAGAGCACGACTTTGTGTTTTTAGGTAAATGTAAAATGTCTTTTAATACAGGGACGTTAAGTAAAAGTGAAGAACTCAATTTATCACCATGTGACCACTGCATTTTGAAGGCTTTGCGTCTTCATCTCACCCAAATTGCAGAAGAGACCTTTGAGCCTAGTGACCTTCATCAAATTGTGGCTCAATTTAAACAAGCTTTAGAAAATAGTGCGGTGATCAGTTTGAGCCTTGATGGAAAGGTGCAATGCATCACCCAGTCAGCAACTAATCTTTTGAAGAAGTATTTTTCCCTTCAAGACTTCAGCACCTTGCCAGATATCTTAGAAAAGTGGTTCAAGGCTCAGCTATGGCGACTATCCTGTCATGATGGTAGCTGCTCGCAGTGTTTCTCAACGCATATCGAGCAAGGAGACCAACAGTTAGTCATGCGTCTGATTGGCGATCCGCAGAGACAACACTTCCTTTTGGTGCTAACAGAGAAAAAACTGCTGCCGCTTTCGATTAATGCCCTGGAATTATTAGGCCTAACGAAACGTGAGGCCGAAGTCCTCTTTTGGGTTGCCCACGATCAAAGTAATAGCGGCATTGCGAGATTGTTAGGATGCTGTCAAGGAACCGTGCGAAAACATCTGGAAAATATTTACAAAAAATTGCACGTTCAAACCCGCACGGGAGCTTTGATGGTGGCCCTAAATCGATTGGGGCTACTTACGAGCACATGTATTTTAGGATCTTCATAATCGTGTACGCGGATCATCGTATTGTTCTTCAAATTGAGTCGAGAGAAGATCAACCTGGGGATGATATTCGACGATTAATTCCTCAACGCGATTAGAGAATAGGCCGAGAAGCCTGCCCAGCCCTGTTAGGAATTTCTCCAGGATAGGGCAGGTTTCGTGGGCTTCTTGACGGGGCCCAGGGATTTAGTGCAAGGCTTTGGGGAGCCAATTCATACACTTCCCCCTTCCTCCAATATTCGGATCGAGAGTTTTGAATATTGAATTCTTGAGAAGAACAATCATGGCGATACACTCTTTGACTGAATTAAATGGGCCATCAATGATGGCTGGTGATCGCAGCTTTCCTTCCCCAATTGCTTGGGAAGATCAGGTTTTCTACTTCCTGATGCTTGATCGGTTCTCGAATGGCCAGGAGAACGGTTATGGCGACAACGACGGTAGGCTGGTGCGAGACGGCACGACCCCGCGCTACCAGCCTGATGATGCTGGCAATGCCATCAAAACCAAAGCTGACACGGCCCAATGGCGCGAGGGCGATCGCAAAGCCGCCTTCACCACTCTAGAAGTGACTGGGCTCAGTGCGGCTTTGGGGATGGTCGACCTTCCTTGTTTTGATGGCAACAATGATTTGCACGCAGTCGGGGATGTTTTAACCTGTCGCTGTCGCAAATCAATAAATCAACCAGGTTTTGTGATTCTTGAGTAGCCATGTACCACAGCTGTTGGAATTATTGCATTCATCAATATTGAAATAAGAAAAGGAGGTCAAGGTAATGTCTGAACCTTCAAGAAATCAGAGAGAAGCATTCGCTAATTTGCAACGGTTAAATCCGAATATCGAAGTGCGCTGGGATGAGAAAACTGGTGCACCAAGTCGGGTAAAGGGAAGGCTATCAGATCAACAATCAGGCAATCCTGAAACTGTAGCTTTACAATTCCTGCAAAATAGCAAAGCGCTATTTGATATGGAGCAGGCCGATGAAGAACTTCAGTTCAAGTATGCCAGTACTGATATCCGAGGAAATCGTCATGTTCGACTTCAACAAATGTATCGGGGGTTGCCCGTCTTTGGAAACGAACTGATTGTTCACCTGGATGCCGAAAATGCAGTCCAGGGCATCAATAGTCGATTTATGCCCCGTATCGATTTGCCAACCGAGCCTAGGATTCCAGCCAGTCGGGCACAAAGAACGGTTTTAGAAGATGATGCAGCTAACAGAGAGCGAGTTAACGCGACCCCAACTTTACTGGTTTTTATGTATGAGGGGAGGGCTTATCTCGCTTGGCATGTCACCGTAGATGGTTTCGACGAAGCCTTAGATGGTAGCGAAACCCCAGCAAAATGGGAGTATTTTGTCGATGCGCTGACGGGTAAGATTCTCTGGCGCTACAACAATATGCAGACCCACAGTGCTACCACTGGTACAGGGACAGGTAAATACGTCGGCAGTGTCACCTTAAATACGGTGCATAATCACACGACTAACAGTTACGAGCTTGAAGATCGATGGATGCCGACTACTGCTCGCATCTGCACCCACGATGCTGATAATGCCTTTCCACCTTCTCCTCTTTCAGAAGACAGTAACAACAATTGGTCGGCAACTTCTCAAGGGACAGAGGTTGATTGCCATGAATACACTCGCATGGTGTTTGATTACTTCCTCACAATGCATGGGCGTAACAGCTACGACAATGCCGGAGCTGATATGCATATTTACGCTCACGTTGGCAATAATTGGAAAAATGCGAGTTGGAATGGCAGTTATGTCAAAATCGGTGACGGCGACGGCATTGAAAGTGATCCCCTCTGCACTTTAGATGTCATTGCGCATGAGTGGACCCATGGCGTAACGGAGTATACCGCTGGTCTGATTTATGCGGGTGAATCAGGCGCTCTTAATGAATCAATGTCAGATGTATTTGCCTGTCTCATTGATGGAGATTGGCTATACGGAGAAGACTACTGGCTCAAGACAACTGCACCCGCTAGCCGTAACTTGGCTGATCCAACCAATGGGGGGAGTTACGACCCCAGCGATCCAATCACCAGCGTATTAGATGGGCATCAACCCGACCATACGGATGATCAGTACACAGGCCCCCTAGATTATGGAGGCGTCCATATTAACAGCGGCATTATGAACAAGGCAGCCTACCTGATTGCAATGGGGGGCACCCATCGAGGCATCACAATTTGTGAGGGGCTTGGTCGTGAGGTTCTAGGCCGCTTGTACTACCATGTGTTAGACAATGAACTCATCTCCAGTTCTGACTTCGAGGACATGCGTCAAGCCGTCTTAGATGCGCTGCTAGATCTTTATGATGGCGATCCACGCTACGGTCGCTGGCGTTCAAGCATTATTAATGCGTTTGCAGCTGTCGGGGTTGGACAGGCTGTATTGTGCCCAGTAACTTGTTGGATTGCACCAGGTCAACTGTGTCCACCGTCACCGCAAGTGATCTGTCCACCCTCACCCCAACGGTTTTGCCCACCCTCACCCAATGTGGTCTGTCCACCCTCACCCAATGTGGTCTGTCCACCCTCACCCCAACGGTTTTGCCCACCCTCACCCAATGTGGTCTGTCC
>CAZLYS010000278.1:0-2046 GCA_964563415.1 uncultured Halomicronema sp. | reverse complement strand
CTCACCCCAACGGTTTTGCCCACCCTCACCCAATGTGGTCTGTCCACCCTCACCCCAACGGTTTTGCCCACCCTCACCCCACGGATGTTTGCCTGGACCTGACCCAATCCCGTTCCGGCCTGAAATCAGGATACGTAACGCAGCAGATTGAATAATACTGGCTGAGGCCAGTGGCTGGGTTTGACCCACCAGTGGTCTCAGCTTACGAGTGCAAAAGGAGGCTTGTATGTTTTCCAAAAATGATGTCCCGTATTGTCCCATGAAGCTTATTCCTGATGATAAGGATACGGATTACTGGCTCATTCATAACCCCATCAATGACCATGAGCATGAGGTCAATCAAACGGGTTATCAATTGCTGCGACACTGTGATGGTTACCGAACCTGGGGAGAAATTGTCGAGGAATTAGCACGAGATTATAAGACCTCCGATCAGCAGATCGTAGCGGGAGCTACCCCTATTTTGAATACGTTGGCAGACGAAGGAATACTGTGGTGGAGGCAGGACCGCATGCAATTGTGGCGACTCCCGCCGCCTACATTTGTATTGTGGGATTTAACGAATCGATGTAATTTGCGCTGTCGACACTGCGTCGTCAGTGCCGGTCAGTGTACAGAGGGTGAGCTCAGCACTGACGAGTGCTATGACCTCATCGATCAGTTGAAGAAATTTGGAGTTCAAATGTTGGTATTAAGCGGTGGTGAGCCGTTGATACGCTGTGATTTCTTTGAAATTGCCGAATATGCTGTCCAACAGGGGCTTGAATTACAAATTGCGACTAACGCCGCCCTCGTAACCGAAGAAACTGCAAAACGATTAGCCTCTATTCATGCCAGTACTCAAGTTAGTCTGGATGGAGCCACAGCAGAAGTGCATGACGATTTTCGTCAAGTTCCCGGAACCTGGAAACGCACACTTCAGGGCATTCATCATTTAGTCCAAGCAGGTGTGCCGGTGATGATAGCAGCGACAGTTACCAAAGCTAATATCGATCAGATTCCTACACTTTATGACCTTGCTGCTGAGTTAGGTGCCCAGACTTTTCGTATTCTACCCTTTGTGCCTTGTGGTCGAGGCAGTACAGCTTGGGAGCTTGAGGTAGCACCAGCTCAAATGCGAGAAGTTACAGCTTATCTACACCAGAAAAGAGAATCAGGGGGGCTACCGATCGCACCAATGGAATTTGAGTGTACTCTTGCTCCTCCCAATTCGTTTCAGCCCGATAAGACGACTCACATTGGATGTGACGGTGCCATTAGCTATTGCACAATTAACTTCCGAGGCGAAGTACTACCTTGTAACTTCTTCAGTGGAACAGAAGCAGAAAACATTAGAGAACATAGCTTTGCCTGGATATGGGAGAATTCTCGTTTTCTGAATTACTTTCGCAGTCTAAGAGTGTCTGATATCCACGGTCATTGTCAAGACTGTGAATGGCTGTCGAACTGTCGAGGCAGCTGCCTTGCAGCTAACTTTTTCCACAGTGATATATTCCAATCGAATTGTCACTGTTGGCTGGTCAATTCTCCATCAAATAATGATGATTTCCCTCTCTCTCTTACTGATAAGCCATTGCCGCATAGCAAATACGCCAAGACAGTCAAAGCTATTGCTGTCAAATGACAGAAAAGTACCTTTCTAAGGTCGGTTAAGATTGATGTTTACTATATGTCCCATCTAAAGTCTATGACTTGAGATGGTTATTTCGCAGTCATCTTGAGCTGTTTTTCCACAATCTGTTAGTGCACAAGATCGTTGAAAAATCAACTTATCAGCTTCAAAGTCCGAAGAGAGATTAAGTTGCATTCTGGATAAAAAACACCATCCAAGAGCATTCTGAGATTGTCAAAATCCAAACTGGAGATGATGCCGATAAAACGATTGACGCTCCAGTAAAAATTCACATATTGCAAACGCAGGATAATTAGGATGTTAGATCGCGACTTGGCAACTCAAGGAACCACTACCGACATCAGCAAAATCTCTCAAGCCTTTCAACCACCTCTTTTAGCAACACCAAGGAGGTCCTATGAATACGTGTCAAT
>CAZLYS010000277.1:0-6227 GCA_964563415.1 uncultured Halomicronema sp. | reverse complement strand
ATTGCTCCTAAACACATTGGGCAGGGCTCGCAACTGGTGTATAGCTCACATCCTGACAGATTCCAATTTCCGACTTGCTTACAAGCCTGACGAATGGCCGTCATTTCAGCATGGGCTGTCGGGTCATTGATCGACGTCACTTCGTTCATACCTTCGCCAATAATTGCCCCCGCTTTGACGACAACTGCACCATAGGGGCCGCCTCGCCCTGAGCGGATCGCCTCTTTAGAAAGGGCGATCGCCGCTGCCATAAATTGCTGGTGATTAGGATCTGTCATGAGCGTTCAGCAACTGAAATTGAGTCTCCAGCATTCTAACTGGATTTTTTTGCCTAAAGTTCCAAGCATGCCATGGTATCAACAGAACTAAACCAGTTGCCCTCCGTTGTAACTCCTGACCTCTAAGCCTTTAGAGAGGCAAATTTAACTCCTCACAAAATTAGGGCATATGAAGAACAATGCATCAGTCCTATCAAGGCTCAGTACTAAATAGGGGCACCTTTCAACGACAAGGGTGTACATAGATTCTGCTTAAGCAAAAGTGTGGCATCTGCTGCTGCTAAAGGACGGGAAAACAAGTATCCCTGTCCATAATGACAACCAGCAATCTTAAGAAGCTGCAGTTGTTCTACACTGTCAATGCCTTCCGCCACTAATTTCATGCTGAGCTTTTGACCTAGACTAATGATCGTTTCAACAATGTCATGGTCTTCAGCACTGTTTTCCATACTGCTCACAAACGAGCGATCAATTTTCAAAGTATCAGTAGGAAACCGATGCAGATAACTCAGTGACGAATAACCTGTGCCAAAGTCATCAATCGCGAGTTGAATGCCCAAGGACTTGAGCTCCATCATCAACTTGTGAGCGGCCTCAACATCTCGCATAATCATGCTTTCGGTGATTTCAAGCTGCAAGTAGCGACCTGGCAGATTAAGTTGCTGCAAAATATTGGCAACCTGAGAGACTAAATCCGTCTGGTCAAATTGTCGTCGAGATAAATTGACATTCATCTTGAGAGGCAAGTCAGGAAATTGCTCATTCCAGATTTGAATCTGTTGACAAGCCGTCTTAATAATCCAGGCTCCCAAAGGAATAATCATGCCTGTTTCTTCAACTACCGGGATGAAATCATTCGGTGAAATCAGGCCCCGCTTTTCCTGTTTCCAACGGATGAGTGCTTCAAAACCAGAGACTTTACCCGTTTCAAGCTGGATAATGGGTTGATAAAACAGCGAGAATTCTTTGTCCTCCAGCGCTTTGATGAGGTCGCTCTCGAGATCTAACCGAGCAACCGCCTCTTCTCGCATGTCATTTGAAAAGACCTGAAACTGAGCCTCCTTGAGTGCTTTAGCCCGATACATCGCGGTGTGGGCATCCCGTAAAAGCTCATCTGGGGTTTGCCCGTAATTTGCCTGGGTAATGGCCAGCCCCACACTAGCCGTAATCGATAAGCGATGCTTCCCTAACATCAGCGGGCTAGATAGCTCGGTGCGCATTTCGTCTAAAAACGTCTTCACCTCGGCTTGACTAATGTTATGGAAGAGAATGGCAAACTCATCCCCCCCGACACGAGCCACTTGGCCATACTCACCCAGCATTTTGCGCAAGCGCTGAGCAATTTCCATCAAGAGGCGATCGCCGGCAAAATGACCCAAGCTTTTATTGATAACTTGGAACCGATCAATATCCAGAAACGCAACGATCACAGGGTTCGTTTTTTGGCTATTGAGCGCCCGTTGAATGTGCAACAAAAAGACTTCTCGTCCAGGTAGATCAGTGAGGCTATCGTAAGTCGTGCGGTAAATCGACTTTTGTACGATAACTAATGCTCCAGTCCCCAAAATGCCTAACAGCGGTGCAAAAATGGGGAGCCACACAAACTCTGACAGCGCCACCCAACCAATTCCAAATAGCCCGAGCGGTAAAGCAATCCCAGCTAGCAGCAGCATCTCTGGGCGACGAATCTTCCAAGTCAGAAAGCTGGTCAACCCAGCCCAAGCAAACAGCCAAAGTAACTCACCACTAGGGGGCAAAAAACTATACTGGGCAGTTCGCCCTTCCGCAATATCTAAGAGTTGACTAATAATTTGCGCATGGACGACCACCCCAGCCATCTTGAATTGATTTTCGCGGCTAGCACTATAAGGGGTAAAAAATTCGTCTTTGAGACTCGGGGCAACCGAACCAATTAAAACAATCTTGCCTTCAAATTGTGCCGGGTTAAAGTTGCCCTGCATCACATCCGCGATCGAGATAACCTCTGCAGGGGAAGTGCGTGAACGAAATCGTAGAAGCGTTTGATAACCACGGCTATCAGCAGATTCATATCCCCCTGACTTGGCCTCTAATCGGGGAATAGCCTGCTCGTTAATATAAAGTGCCTCAGCATCATGGTAGAAGGCGGTCTCATGCTGCGGTAGGTAAGCTAATGCTGATCGCAGCGCAAACGAATAAAAGGGACGATCAGTCGCCCTTACAAACAACAACCCCCGCCGAATAACCCCATCAGGGTCAATGCTGAAATCATTGAAACCGATGCGCTCCCAAGGCACTCCGTCGGGGGGCGGCACTTCACCAGTCACAGGATCAGTTCCTACGTTCGTAATGGCAATTAAGTTATCAGCTGCTAGTTGCGTCTGCAGCTCTGCTAAACCCGGTGGATGTTCAGTCTTTCGATAAATGTCTAAGCCGACAACTTTAGGGTTATGTCGCTGAATGATGCGTAAGACGTTGGCGACCTCAGCGTCAGAAAGAGGATGACCGTACTGCTGAATATCCGTTTCCGTAATGCCCACCACGATCAAACGAGAATCTTGACCCTCGTCTGACTTCAGCCTGACTAACGAATCATAAATAAAGAGTTCAAACTGCTGTAAGCCTCCCAGGGCTTTAGCTCCAGTGATCAAAGTCGTTGCCAACAGTGTCGCTACTAAAATCGAGCGTCCACTAAATGGCAACGACTGAGAAAGACGTTTGAAGAGAGGTTTAACTGTTTGATTTAGCCGAAAAGGAGATCGCACCATGATGAAGCCACATTGCTGAATATACTGCCTGTAAAACCGAGAGAGTAAAAGGCGTTGATCTCTAATTACTGACTCTAACGACACTCTTCCGGTCGGAAACAGGCTGTGGCTAACTATTCGGTATTCTCTCCTAACTGAGTGGCAACCACAATAATTTGTAATCTTATGGTGAGAAAGGGAATAAAAATCAGCTAGTTAAATTTGCATTTCTTGCGGAAACACTCATAACTGGATGAATACAGAAACTACTGGAAATCCGTAGTCTGCATTGTGACATGAGTGCCACCACCTCGACGCTGTCCCGGAAATTCATCACCGCCGTCTGCCAAGGTTTCAACCGGAGCGGTCAAAAGCACCAGACTCGTGCTGCAGAAAATGCCCAGAAAAATAAGACCGCGAGGCAAAACGAGTAGTTGAATGAGTAGAGATTTCATGGCTAATGCACCTGAACTAATTGTTGTATTGGTAGTTTGCTGCACGTCAACATGGGGCTGGGGGGATTGAGTATTTGTGAGCGCGATTAATGCTTTGTAGCATTGGCAACTGGGGGGTCAAACACCTTACGCACGTTTCATACATTAATTTAAGCCTCGAGGCCCCACAAATGAACACAGGGATGCTACGGGGAAACGATATTTTTTACATCCAGATTTAGTAAAGGTCGCAATCGCCTCAAAAGCTTTTCATTGAACTGCACAAGGCTGCTAGCAAGCTTTAGTCAACTTCGCATTGCTCAATCAACTGCCAATTAAATTTAAGTATTTTCACATGGAGTAAACAATACTTAAGCTGGCTGGTGTTCCTCGCGGAACGAGATCGCGGCCAGTGAAGGGTGAGGGCATACCCATGTGCTTTTTGATGCTCGGATAACGATAACTCATTGCGAAGCATTGCTCCCAGTGGATTTTAGAGTGTCGTTATAGCCAGCAATGCTTGCCACTTGTATCGCTTTATTGAACTCACTACTCTCATCAACGCGTCGTTGATGCCACTGGTTGGCGCAATTACTGAGTGCAACATCAAACTTGAAGGTAACTTTGTCTTTATGCTGTCTCGATACGGCTGTAAACTTTACAGCAAGGCTTCTCGGAATCGCTTTCTCAATGCAGAAAACTAAAGTCTGTAGGGTCAACACACCTACAGTCATCAAGCCATGAGTAGCAGGGATGAGGTTAGGTCATCGTCAAGGTCAGGATGATGCCGAGGGTGCAACTTTTATCAGTACCCTAAAAAAACTGTCCATTATTCAGCCAGTGGGTAGGCAAGTAGCTGACACACTGTCGACAAGTATGCCAATTCTCTACTTTTGAACGACAGAGGTCGGAGAGACAAAGTTATTAGAGGAATAGGTAGGAGCGGAGTGTCTGGTCGTATTTTAGAGACCGGTCATACATCTCCTGTTACTAGGCGATCGCCCTATCTGTGATCGCGATCTCCGCACCAATTGGGTGTAAGAACCAGATTGCTCAGCACGTCGCAACTATTTACAGTTCTTAATAGAACGACGGAGCTGAGAATGATGGCAAAGAAGCTACAAGAGGGCACCCAGGTGAGATGGCGCAAGACCTTATTGAAGGGGACACTATGGCTGTCTTCAGAGTTGGTGTTGGGCATGATCGGCATGGATACTGTAGCCGACTACGGCGAGTTTTTGATGCAGTATCAGATCGCTGACCATATCAATCAGGCGATCGCGACGATTACGACTGTGATGTAATTTACTCGGTAGGCTTTAAGTAACTTTGGCACTAACCGTTAGACAACCGCTGCCAAGATGTCAGCGATCGCTCAAAATTAAACTTGTAGGGACGGTAATCTAACCTTTGACCGTCCGTACAAATCGGTAGAATCATAAAAAGCAGTAGATGGAATTGACGTCAATGATCCCAACCGTTATTGAACAGTCAGGCCGTGGTGAACGCGCGTTTGACATTTATTCTCGTCTGTTGCGAGAGCGCATCGTCTTTTTGGGCCAAGAAGTTACCGCTGATTCAGCAAATTTGATTGTGGCGCAAATGCTTTTCCTAGAAGCAGAGGACCCCGAGAAGGATATCTACCTCTACATCAACTCTCCGGGTGGCTCGGTGTCTGCTGGTCTTGGGATCTTCGATACGATGAATCACATTCGCCCCGATGTTTGCACAATTTGTGTCGGCTTAGCCGCTAGCATGGGGGCCTATTTGCTCACTGCGGGCAAAAAGGGCAAACGCATGAGTTTGCCGAATTCTCGCATTATGATTCACCAACCGTTAGGCGGTGCCCAGGGGCAGGCCACTGACATCGAAATTCAGGCCAAAGAGATCTTGTATCTTAAGGATCTGCTGAATAAGGCCCTGGCAGAAAATACGGGTCAACCCCTCGACAAGATTGCCGCTGATACCGAGCGCGATTTCTTTATGTCTCCTCAAGAGGCGGTGGAGTATGGCCTGATTGATCAAGTCATCGATCGTCACTCGGTAGGCAGCCGCCCGACCCCAGTTGCCTAAGCATGCTGAGTCATGGGACACCCATGGCAGGCCTTCGATAATACCGCTGAGCAGATTCTGCCAGGGTGTTGCTGAATCGCAGGATAAATCAGGGATTTAAGATCGCGGGCAAGATGCCCGCTCTCCGTTATCGTTGGTGCAACCGTTTCTTGGGTAGCGACTCAATTCATCCCAAACACCAACAACGCCTCTGCCAGAACTAATATCCATTTCTAGACAGGAGCGATCGCTTCTGTCTATTCTTTTGCCAACTCACAATTTGCTCAATCACGCCTCCGGCCTGCAGTCATACCGCTTCTCTAAACAGCTACACATCTTCCCCTTTTGCCCCCTGCCCCCCATAGCCCTCAACTGCGATCGGTAGCTCTATTCTGGGGAACTGGTATTAATGGCGATCAGAACGTTTATGGAAAATCGTCTATGGGAAATCGTCGCTCTGCTTTTTGCTACAGCCAATTGCCAATCATCACAAAGGGCGCCCAAAAGAACGGGTGTTGATACTGTTCATCATTAAGCAACTGTAATTGGGCTTGGCGCAGGGCTTCGGCTTTGGTGAGTGTCGTGTCCTGCAGTTGCTGATAAAGATCCGCCAGGAACACTGAGGTACCCGCATCATCTACCAACCACAGCGTCGCCAGCGTGCTTCTATAGCTAGCCGCAATTTGCTCCGGTTATCCTGGGTAGCTGAAACAAATGTCTGACAAGCATTTCAATTC
>CAZLYS010000276.1:0-6258 GCA_964563415.1 uncultured Halomicronema sp. | reverse complement strand
GCTGTGGAAGTAAGAGCCGTGTTCTCAGTGCGTAAAGGGACAGTGGCTGGTTGCTATGTCACGGAAGGCAAAGTGACTCGAAACTGCCATATCCGGGTACAGCGGGGTGGTGAAGTGGTCTACCAAGGAACGCTTGATTCTCTCAAACGTATGAAGGACGATGTCAAAGAAGTAGCTTCGGGCTTTGAATGTGGTATCGGTGTAGACAACTTTAATGGTTGGCAAGAAGGTGACATAATCTCTGCTTACAAACTTGTCACTCAACGCCGTAAGCTGTCTCCGGTATAACTTTCATGCTTCCCCATCGCCGCGATCCTTACCTTTGGATACACTTGGCAGGTTTGGCTACTGCGCCGCTTTGGCTTGATGTATGCTTGGCAGGTTTAGCGGTGGGGGAGCCGGTGGCACCCCCTTGGTTAGAGCTGTTGACTCTGACTTTGGTGGGAACTTTCCCAATTTTGTGGATGCAGCTGCAGCGTCCGTTTTATATCTTTAGTATTCCAGGGTTAGCTTTGCGGCCCGATCAGCTGTCAGAGGAGCGACGGCGTTTGTTGACGCTTCAGCGAGGCTGGGTCAGTCGCGGGTTGGTAGTGTTTGCCGCGATCGCTCTTTGGTTTGCACTGTATTGGCTATACCAGATTGCTCCTATCGCGACTGATTTACCCTGGCTGATGGTGAAGTCTCGGGCTACTGGTTGGGGGATATGTGCGATCGCCTTTTTCTGCGCCAACTTGTTTGCTCTGGTACCAGCTACTGTTGCACCACTTTTTCTGACATCATCCCGCCGCTTAGAACAAGTAGCGCCCTTCGAGGCGGCCAATATTTTATCGCAATTCATGGTGCTGGGTCTGCGGGTAAGCAAGATTCTGCCAGAGGAATCACCGATAGTAGGGCCATCGAGAGAGGCAACCGCTCCAACCTCGGCAGCTCCTTGCGTGTCTACCGAGCCAGCGGTTACGAGTGAAGCTGTTGCCGATGCGCCTTCTAGTGCCCAATCTGAATCTGCTGAGGTGTTTAACGCAACGGACAAGAGCCTTAAGGTGGACTCTGATGACTCAATGTTGGACGCTGCCTCCATTCAGAGCCCTGACCCAGAATTTCCCTTAGAAACAGTCGATGAAGTTGATACAGCCACTGCTAACTCGGACATTGCCGATGCTTTAGATATCGAGCCAGCTACATCGACCCCTGAACCTATATCTGATGCTCCCTCCGAAATGGCTGTGTCAGATTCTGAAGCGTCGCTAGACGTTGCACCGGATGAATCGCCTGCTCCCACAGTAGTGTCGCAAGCACCGCAAGATGAGGCATTCATGATGGCTGAAGCTAACTCTCGTCTGACCTCAGAGTCGGGACGTGAAGATCCAGACGCGCTGGCAATGCCGTTGGTCTCCCTAGATCATGCTGAGGAAGTCCATCACGCGGAATCGGTAGCTTCGCAAGATCCGCTCACAGCGGCACCGACCCGACCAATTGATGTAGAGGCATCCATTGCATCTTTAGATGAGCTGATTGTCGATTTGCCTGAAGAAATAGTTCTACAACCTGTAAAAGGGCCCCCTTCTGTTGAGTCTGACGAGGTGAACATGCCAAAAGCGACTCGGTCTGACGTGGGATAGGTTCACTTAATGTTGTGAATAAAAAACACTTTTAGAAAATCTTAATTTGTGACTGAAATTGTTTCTAAAGTGTGGCTGTACGCACATTGGTGCCTAGATTGAGTGCGTTATCCTTAGATTAATCGAGACAGTATTGGGCGAAGTCTAAGGTGACATCGTTCATTGACTTCTCAGTTGACCGTTTGTTCTCTCACTATGGAAGCGCGTATGACCAGTTTTTCTTCGGTATCGATGCGCAATACCCCTGAAGATAGCGAAATTTGGGCAAATCTTAGAGAGGCGATCGCTAATAGCTCCGGGTTTCAGGGCTGGCAGCAACAGCAAACTGCTGACCTCACTGCTTTATCCCTAGATAAGCAAGTGCGTTTATACCTGCGTGAAACTTTAGAGACCCTCGCCTACTAGCCGCCTCATTGTTATAAACCCCCATCTACTAGCCCCTCATCGTCGGTTTCAGTTCTTGCAACTGCCCTCTGACTTGAATGCTCACTTTCCATACTGTTATCAACAGTTGCTTGGAAGGTGAGCATTATGCGTTTAGGTTCTAGTGCCGTCAAATCTCAGACTGCTGGGGTGGTGGGTGTGCTAAGTATGGTCGCGTTGGTCGGTTGTAGTAGCGTCCCTGCAGGCATCAGTAGTCATGAGGCGGCCTCGCAAGATTTGGAAATTGTAACTACAGCTGAGAGTGCTCCTGCCGCACCAGCCGCTGATGATCGCGGTAGCTCTGTCCCTACCGGCAGCTTTCAGAACAGAACTCAGTTAATTAAGCATGCCACGCTACAGTTGGAAATGGCTGATGTGGATGCGGCGATCGCCTCAGTTTCAGACATTTTGGCCCAGTATCAAGGCGATCTCTTGCAGCTCTCAGACCTGGGTCATCAGGAAACGGACGCTCGCCAAATTAATCTGCAGTTACGGGTACCGCAAGCCAACCTAGAAACCACTTTGGAGGCCTTGCAAGGCTTGGGTGACGTCACCAACCAATCCATTGCGGCCGAAGACGTGTCGAGCCAGCTGGTAGATTTGCAGGCGCGAGTACGCAACTTACGCAAATCAGAAGAATCTCTGCTAGAGATCATGGAGCGATCGGGCTCCATTACCGACGTTCTAGAAGTGAGCCGTGAACTGAGCGTCGTGCGAGAAAGCATTGAGCGGAATGATGCTCAGCTCAAAAATCTACAAAATCGAGTGGCTTATTCCACCATTGCACTGACGCTTGTCAGTACTCAATCTATGGAACCTGCGGCTTCACCCATGGGTGAAACTCTCAGTCAAACCTGGCAAACCGCCAGTGCGTCTGTGAAGTCATTAAGTGTGGGATTGCTGCAGTTGTTGCTGTGGTTACTGGCATTTAGCCCTTACATCGGTATTTTGGTACTCAGCGCTTGGGTGGGGCATCGTTATTGGCAGCAGCGATCGCCCGAAACCCCAGCCAACTCGAATTAAGGTGGATGTGTAGCGAGGATATGAGGTTGCTGGGACTCAGGCCACAGTAACCTTAATAGCAGAATTCGGAATGCTGAAGTCGGAAGTCGGACTTGAACGGCCTGTCAGATGACGATTACAGCGATCTAACGCGACCTAACCAAACTCCGGCTTTCTAGGCTGCTTCACTCATTGCAGGCCATCGGTGCCAGCCCCACAAATCAGGGCACAGACTGTTTCTTGCGCAGTGGGGTTGTAGGCCGAGCTTTGCAGGGCGGCGATCGCCGCAGCGCCACTGAGTTCTGCGGCAATTCCCAGTTCAAACCAGAGCCAACGGGCTGCAGTCTGCATTTGCTCATCTGTGACCAACACCACCTCATCCACAAAGCTTTGAATAGTGTCGAAGTTAATGGGCTCCGTTTTGCGGGGAGCTAGGGTGTTGGCCCGGGTGGTGACGCTCGATAACTCGACGATGGCATGGGCTTGGAGGCTGTCATATAGAGTTGGTGCTCCGGTCGCTTCCACCCCAATGACTTTGAGGTTGGGGCGCTGGGCTTTAGCGGCCAAGCTGATCCCGCTGATCAATCCACCGCCCCCAATGGCGACGAGTAAAGTATCAATGTCAGGCAACGTATCGAGAATTTCCAACGTGATCGTGCCCTGGCCTGCGATCACTAAGGGATCGGCGAATGGATGCAAATACTCGAGTTGCTCGCGTTCTGCGTGAGCCAGTGCGGCTTGATTGGCGTCATCCCAAACGGCCCCTTCACGAATGACGGTCGCGCCCCACTGTTGTAGCTTTTCGGCTTTAGCCTCGGGGGTATTGTGAGGTAAGTAGATCGTGGCTGGCACCCGAGCGATCCAACCGGCATAGGCCACGGCTAACCCATGATTGCCTCCCGATGCGGTGATGATGCCGCGCTGTAGAGTCTCTGGAGGCAGTGATAGAAGTTTATTGACCGCACCTCGGGCTTTGAAAGAACCCGTCACTTGACAGCACTCTAGTTTCAGCCAGAGGTGCTCACAGTTGGGGATGGGTTGTTTAAGGGCGATTGCAGGCACAAGCGGCGTTTGACGAATGTGAGGTGCAATGCGCGATCGCGCTGCTTGCACCGCCACTAGGGTGGGGACATCGGCCATCGTTAAGCAACACTATCGGCAGTGAGGGCAGGTATTGACGATTCCGTTGTTGTTTCACCACAGGCAGCTTGCATAAAGCCCAGGAAGAGGGGATGCGGCGTGCTCGGACGAGATTGGAATTCGGGGTGAAACTGGCTGGCGATGAAGAAAGGATGATCGGGGTATTCAATCATTTCGACTAGGCGACCATCGGGGGATGTGCCGCTGACAACATAACCGGACTCGTCAAACAGCGTGCGGAAGGCGTTGTTAAATTCGTAACGGTGCCGATGGCGTTCGTAAATCACTTCATCCGCGTAGAGTCGACTCGCCAGGGTGTCAGGCTTGATCCGACAGGGGTATAGACCTAGTCGCATCGTGCCGCCCAGATCGACGACGTCCTGCTGTTCTGGCAGTAAGCTAATCACCGGATTGGGGGTTTCGGGATCAATTTCGGAGCTATTCGAGTTTTCTAGATGGGCGACATTGCGAGCCCATTCCACGACAGAGCACTGCATGCCCAAGCACAGCCCCAGAAATGGAATGTTATTTTCCCGGACGTATTGGATGGCACGGACTTTCCCATCCACCCCACGGGTGCCAAAGCCACCGGGCACAACGACTCCATCAACGCCTTGCAAAAGAGTCTCAGGTGCTTGAGTTTCAAGGTTTTCAGAGTTGACCCAGCGGATTTTGAGATTGGCATGGGTCGCGATCGCAGCGTGCTGCAGTGCTTCTGAGACGGACTTATAAGCGTCATTGAGACTGACGTATTTGCCCACGATCGCGATTTCCACATCCCGATGGGTGTTTTGCAGGCCGTCAACAATGGCTCGCCAATGCTCTAAATCAGGCTCACGCTGTTCCATGCCAAAGATATCCAGCACTTGATGCGCCAGACCTTCCTGCTCAACCATCAGCGGCACTTCGTAAATGCTGCTGACGTCGTGGGTCGTAATGACACAGTTAGCCGGCACATTGCAAAACTCGGAAATCTTTTCTTTGATGTGGTAAGGCAGTGGCTGTTCAGAACGGCAGACGAGAATATCCGGCTGAATGCCAATAGAACGGAGTTCTTTAACGGAGTGTTGAGTTGGTTTGGTTTTCACCTCACCCGCTGCGGCGATATAGGGGATGAGGGTGACGTGCATGTAAATCACATCGTGGCGGCCCACATCTTTACGAAATTGGCGAATGGCTTCTAAAAATGGCAGCGACTCAATGTCGCCGACGGTGCCCCCAATTTCCGTGATTACGACGTCGGGATTAGTGTCACGAGCCACTCGATGAATCCGTTCTTTGATCTCATTAGTGACATGGGGAATCACCTGTACGGTGCCGCCTTGATAGTCGCCGCGCCGCTCTTTGTTAATCACGGCCTGATAAATCGAGCCCGTGGTCACGCTGTTGAGCCGCGACATTGCAGTGTCGGTAAAGCGCTCGTAGTGCCCTAGGTCTAAGTCCGTCTCGGCCCCATCTTCGGTCACAAAGACTTCCCCATGTTGAAAGGGGCTCATCGTACCGGGATCAACGTTGATATAGGGGTCGAGCTTCAAAATCGAGACAGAATAGTTGCGCGATTTAAGCAAACGCCCCAAACTAGCGGCGGCGATACCCTTTCCAATACTGGAAACTACGCCACCCGTGACAAAGACAAACTTAGCCATATTCTTTGTAATCCCCAAGACCGACTGTGATCACCCCTCCTAACACCATCCTATCGATGGGCGATCGCACTTGCTGCTGTCGTTTTAACCCACTAATTCTGCCACAGGGGTCGATGTTCCGATCACTTTTTCTCAATCGTTTTTGAGTTCAGCAGACGTATTAGAATCACTGCCAGGAACCATACTTGTAGCGGTTCGGTTGGTTGGATAGTGACGGCTCGAATCTATGAAATTTTCTTCTTTCTGGCAGCTGGGTCTCGTTACCCTGGGTAGTTTGGCCATGGTGACGCCCGCGATCGCCGATACCGAGTCGGCTTTATTCATTGCGTATCCTCCGGCCACCCACCAGACGGTCAGCGATCGCATCTTCCTGATCGGCACTGGCGATCCCGATCAGCCCGTGCTGGTGAATGGCGAGCCCATCGAGT
>CAZLYS010000275.1:0-6259 GCA_964563415.1 uncultured Halomicronema sp. | reverse complement strand
CCGAAGAACTGTCTCCTGGCCCCCTGTTGGACTTGTGTCGCCAGAGTCTACAGCGCTATCCCGATTGGGTGCAAAAGCTGGAGTCGCTGACTGGCCAAGATGTGGGCTACTGGCCCAACGGCATTCTCGCGCCTCGGATGCAGCGGCCAACTGATGTGAGCGATCGCCCGCACACCCAAGGACGGTGGATTGAGGCGACGCAACTACAAAACTATCAAACGGGTCTGAGTGCCGACATTGCGGGAGCCTGGTGGTATCCCGAAGAAGGTCAGGTTGATCCGCGATCGCTTTCCCAAGCGCTATTAACCGCCGCCCGTGATGCTGGCGTCGACATTCGCGAAGGGGTGACCGTCCACGGCTTTGTACAGCAAGGCGGTCAAGTACAGCAAGTACAAACCACAGCGGGCAGCTTTCGCGCTGAACACTACGTGTTAGCCACCGGAGCCTGGGCGAACGACCTATTGCCCATTCCGGTGACGCCCATTAAAGGACAAATGGCGGCGGTGCAAGTGCCGCCGAGTTTTTCGCAGACTCAACCGCTGCAGCGAGTGCTCTTTGGCGAAGACAAAATTTACATCGTGCCCCGTCGCCAGGGTCGTATCGTCCTCGGGGCCACCAGTGAAACGGTCGGCTTTACCCCTGGCAATACGGCAGCGGGCATGGCCCACCTCTTTCAAAAAGCCGTAGAGCTATATCCGATATTACGAGACTTTCCCGTGCAGGAAACCTGGTGGGGCTTTCGCCCAGCGACGCCCGATGAAGCCCCGATTCTGGGCCCGAGTACTTGCCAAAATTTGACCCTGGCCACAGGACATCACCGCAACGGCATTTTGCTCATGCCCATCACGGCAGAAGTTGTGTCAGACTACATTCTGGGCCGTGAGTCGCCATTGCTGGCTCCCTTCACCTGGCAGCGATTTGAACGTTCCACGCCCGCTCTGCCGATTCCTTTACCCACCCCCGCCAAGATGACTTTAGCCAGCCCCACCGTTCCCCAGAGTTTGCCTCAAGCTTCATCAGACACCCCCTTAGAAATTGCCGGTCGGCGCTTTAACTCCCGCTTAATGACTGGGACGGGTAAGTACAACGACTTTGAAACGATGCGTCAGGCGATCGCCGCTAGCGGTAGCGAAATTGTGACGGTCGCGGTGCGGCGGGTGCAAACCAATGCCCCTGGTCATGAGGGCCTTGCCGAAGCGTTGGACTGGTCACGCATTTGGATGCTGCCCAACACCGCCGGTTGCAAAACGGCTGAGGAAGCCGTTCGCGTTGCTCGCTTGGGTCGGGAAATGGCCAAACTGCTAGGCCAGGAAGACAACAATTTTGTGAAACTCGAAGTCATCCCCGATGCAAAATACCTGCTGCCCGACCCCATCGGCACTCTAGAAGCGGCAGAACAGCTCGCCAAAGAAGGCTTTGCGGTATTGCCGTACATCAACGCTGATCCCCTGCTGGCGAAGCGTTTAGAAGAAGTGGGTTGCGTGACCGTGATGCCCCTCGGTTCTCCCATTGGGTCGGGACAGGGCATTCGCAATACTGCCAATATTCAGATCATTATTGAGAATGCCAACGTTCCCGTGGTGGTGGATGCGGGCATTGGCACCCCCAGCGAAGCCGCCACCGCGATGGAAATGGGAGCCGATGCGCTGTTGATCAACACCGCGATCGCGAAAGCCCAAAACCCCGTACTCATGGGCCAGGCGATGGGCTTAGCGACGATCGCTGGCAGAATGGCCTATCACTCTGGTCGCATTCCCGTGAAGAGCAACGCTAGCGCCAGTTCTCCCCTGTCTGGCCGGATCACCGAGTAACCCAACATGAACCGGCAAAGGAATGGGAGAGACTAGGTGACCTTTTCAAAAATTCTGATTGCGGTAGAACAGCCTCCCCTAGCCTTTAAGGTTGCCAAAACGGGCTTTGCCCTTGCTAGAACATTGCAAGCCCAGGTGATTTTGGTACATGTTAATGCGCCAGCATTGCTGTATGGCACAGATTCTGCTGTGTCCGTTGAACAGATTGAAAGTCAGATGATGACAGCGGCTGATAAATTGCTCGCAGACTTGAGCAACCGCTACGGATCTGATCTGTCTCCCTTAACGCTAGTGCTAGAAGGCAACACTGAACAGAAAATCTTAGAAGCCGTCAACGACATCAAACCCGATTTATTAGTCATCGGCACCCATCGCAAAAGACTGTGGCGGGATATGCTGCTGGGCAGTATTTCGGAGGAGCTGATTCGGCATTCTGCTTGCCCAGTCATGCTAATTCGAGAACCAGCAACCGATTAACCGCTGACGGGAAAACATCATGGATTGGACCCCGTTAGCCATTAGTGTAGGTGCGGTCTTAGGCGCTCTCGGTCGCTACTATTTTTCATTGTTTTGGCTCCAGAGGGCGGGCGATCGCTTTCCCTACGGAACCTTATTCGTCAATCTCACCGGAGCTTTCATCATTGGCATCGTCGCCACCGCTGCCCCAACTTGGGGGCTTCCTCCTGCCTGGCAAACGTTGATTCAAACGGGGTTTCTAGGAGCTTATACGACCTTTTCTACCTACATTTTGGATACGGCCAAACTCTTCAGCAGCCAACAAAGGCTCAAAGGTTTGCTCTACTGGCTAGGCAGTGCGGTCTTGGGTTTTGTTGGGGTAGAACTCGGTATTTGGATTGGGAGCTTTTGGCTGTAGCGATACGGTACATTGCCCTGCTTGCAAGAGGCCCAATAGACAGACGGAAACCTGGACGGCGATCGCAACTAATCATTCGCTGGTCGTTGGCGTTGCTGCCGCTGTTGAGCAAAGTAACTGTTCACAGGGGCATTCATGACTAGATAGAAGGGAATCAGTAGGCTGAGGATTACCATGAGCCCACTGCCCACCACCAAAACGGTTGATAGCTCGGAGCCCAAAAACAGGAGCAGGGCAACTAAGGCAAACGCTGAGAGACCCAACAACACGATTAAGAGCCATTTGGCCCATTTACGTCCCCGCAACACCAAGACCATCACCACGATGTTCAAGCAGATGCGAGGGATCGCCCACAAATCCCCCGCCAAAATCACCAGCACCACGTCTAGTGCGCAAAACACGGTGAACAAAACCACCAGAGTATTGCGGGCTCGTAAGATTGCTTGTTCCATTTGCGTCACCAGAGTCAACCGAGAACAACTCTCAAACTACAGCAATGGTGTTTAATCGAGCTATCCCAGCGTTTGTGAAAGACGATCAATGAATGGTGAACCCTTCTACTAACGATGCCTACACTCTGATCACCCTACGCCTTCCCTAGTTCACAACTTCGGCCTGGGGATGTACCTGTCCCACCTCCACAGGCGACAGCTTCGGCAAGGTCTCAATCTCTCGTTGGAATAGCACCATCGTCGTGGTTTGATTCTCTTCAAACCCGATACGCTCATAAAAGGCCTGCTGGTTCGTCGTCATGAGATAGACCCGCTCAATGCGGCTCATGAGGGGGTGACTGAGGACAGTTTGCACGAGCTTGCGACCCAAGCCCGCCCCTTGGTAATCAGGATGCACAACCACATCCCAAATCGTGGCGCGGTAAATACCGTCAGAGGTGGCGCGGGCAAAGCCGATGAGCGTGTCATGATCCCAGACGGTGACAACGGGATGACTGTGGGCGATCGCGATCGCCATATCCGCCGCTGTGCGATCGCTGGCCCAAAAAGCCGCCTGGTGAAATAAGTCGATGAGTTGCTGTAACTGGGCAGCCGATAGGGTATCGGTATACTGAAATTGAATGTGACTACAGTCCATGGGTATTAAATGAATGCTTGAAAACGACACGGTATGAGAAACCACCAGCAAAGTTGCCGGGGGACAGTTTGGGAGTCGAAAATCTGACCGCGTTTTTCAGCGGTTCTTGACATAGCGTCGGGTGAAGCGAAACCCTGATGGGTCAAAAACATCCCAACTCAGATAAAAACTGGGCAGCCTCATCGTCGTCCGCCGGCTTGCCGCTGCGATCGCATGCGGGCTTGGGAATGGGTAACCCGATTCACTCTCACTGAGCGACGACACAGCTGCGTCCACGCTAGCTGCCCCCGGTCACTCATTCGCTGGAGAGAATTTAAGGTCATAACCAAATCGGGCCTTCAAAGACCAAATAGTTCGGCGTGAACATATTTTAAGCACATAGTTTTCCAAATGAGTATGAAAGATTGGCTCACAAAGTCACCATTTCCTCATCCCCAAACTCAGGTGGTAGGATCGATTAAGGTGTAAATAGAAAGGATTTCACCTAATAAGGTGCGGCGATCGCCCCTTGTGAAGTGCTGATATTTTCGTTTTACTAAAGATTCTGTTAACTCATCGTCTCCGGACATATGCTCAAAGCTCTGCTTGGTGATCCAAACGCTCGTAAACTCAAGCGCTACAAGCCCGACGTAGTGGAAATTAATCTGCTGGAAGAAGAAATCCAGCCGTTGTCAGACGAAGCGCTGGCAGCCAAGACAGGTGAATTTAAGCAGCGCCTAGAAAAAGGCGAATCTCTAGACGACATCCTGACCGAAGCCTTTGCAGTGGTACGAGAAGCTTCTCGCCGCGTCTTGGGCATGCGGCACTTTGATGTGCAATTAATCGGCGGCATGGTGTTGCACGAGGGCCAAATTGCCGAGATGAAAACTGGGGAAGGCAAAACTCTGGTAGCGACCCTACCCAGCTACCTAAACGCCCTGACCGGCAAAGGCGCTCACGTCGTTACGGTAAACGACTACCTGGCACGTCGAGATGCCGAGTGGATGGGCCAAGTACATCGCTTTTTGGGGCTTGAGGTCGGGCTAATTCAGCAGGGCATGAGCCCGGCAGAGCGCCAGCGTAACTATGCCTGCGACATTACCTACGGCACCAACAGTGAGTTTGGGTTCGACTATTTGCGAGACAACATGGCGACCTCCATTGAGGATGTCGTGCAGCGCCCTTTCAATTTTTGCGTGATTGACGAAGTTGACTCGATTCTGATTGACGAAGCGCGGACTCCCCTGATCATTTCAGGTCAGGTCGAGCGCCCTGGCGAAAAGTATACGAAAGCGGCGGAGGTCGCGAGTCAACTGAACGCCGATGACCATTACGAGGTGGATGAAAAAGCCCGCAACGTCTTACTCACGGACGAGGGGTTTATTCTCGCAGAGGATTTGTTAGGCGTAAAAGATCTCTTTGATCCCAAAGATCCTTGGGCGCATTACATCTTCAACGCGATTAAGGGTAAAGAGCTGTTCGTCAAAGACGTCAACTACATCGTTCGCGATGGCGAGGTGGTGATCGTCGATGAATTTACGGGACGAGTGATGCCGGGCCGCCGTTGGAGCGATGGCTTACACCAGGCGATCGAAGCCAAAGAGCATGTGGAAATTCAACCAGAAACTCAAACCCTGGCCAGCATCACTTATCAGAATTTTTTCTTGCTCTATCCCAAGCTATCGGGCATGACGGGGACGGCAAAGACCGAAGAGGCAGAATTCGGCAAAATTTACGACCTTGAAGTCACGATTATTGAAACGAACCGACCCTCTCAGCGCCAAGATTTGGCGGATGTGGTCTATAAGACTGAGATGGCCAAGTGGAAGGCGTTAGCGGCGGAATGTGCCGAAATGCATGAAACGGGACGACCGGTCTTGGTAGGCACCACCAGCGTTGAGAAGTCTGAGCTGTTGTCTACGCTGCTGGCAGAACTCAACATTCCCCACAACTTGCTGAACGCAAAGCCAGAAAACGTCGAGCGGGAAGCCGAAATTGTCGCTCAGGCCGGACGCGGGGGCGCAGTGACCATCGCCACCAACATGGCGGGACGCGGCACCGACATTATTCTCGGCGGTAACGCTGACTACATGGCGCGCCTGAAACTGCGGGAATATTTGCTGCCTCGCATCGTCAAACCAGAGGACGACGACACCATGATGGTGTCAGTTCCAGGTACCAAAGGTCGGAGCAAATCTCAAGGCTTTGGTGACGGTCAGAAAAAGGTAAAAACCTGGAAGGCGTCGCCAGATATTTTCCCCACGGAACTGTCGGCGGAAACCGATGGCTTCCTGAAAGAAACGGTGGACTTTGCGGTCCAGACCTATGGCGATCGCAGCCTGCCAGAATTGGAAGCTGAGGATAAAGTAGCCGTCGCGGCGGAAAAAGCCCCCACCGATGACCCCGTCATTCAGAAGCTGCGGGAAGCCTACAACCTCATTCTCAAAGAATATGAGAAATACACCGACGCAGAACACGACAAGGTAATTGAGGCGGGCGGTCTGCA
>CAZLYS010000274.1:0-6273 GCA_964563415.1 uncultured Halomicronema sp. | reverse complement strand
CCAAGCGATCGCGCCTCGACGATACCACCCTTGCACGTCTAGGTGTCGGCCTACCCAATCACTAGGGTGATGCGGATGGATTAGTAAGTTGCCGAAGGGGCCAAGTGCTGAAAAGAAATGTAGTTTTAGCAGCCCCGTTGAGGTTTGCACGATGAAGTCTTGGCATAGCCAATTGGCGATACCAGGGCGACCCAATAGTTTGCCAGTAAGGCGTACCGGTTGGCTGACAGTGGGTAAGAGTAGCGGATCCTTGTATAGGCTGGGCAATGCAGGGTTTTTGAAGCGATTGCCGGCAGTGATATCGGGAAAGTAAGCATTGATGCGAATCATGATGCCCATGCCGAGACCGAGCAATAAGCTGCCCCACAGCACGCTGCGATCGCCATAAAGCCAACCGATACGCCGGAGCCCTAAAGGTTCAAAAACCCCCCCTAAAAACCACAACAGCATGGCAATCGTAACTCCCAGAACGGGACCGATATAGGGGCTGATTTGGGTGAAAAAAGCCCCCCAATGTGTGCCGAAATCGGGCCGCCCAGCTTTTCGCGTATCCATCCATTCTGGTAGTGATAGTGCGGGGGTAAGTTGCCATCGCAGGGCGTATCCGGTCAGTCGCTTGAGTCGCTCTCCTAATGCGGGATGACTGCTGTTGAGTAATAGCCACCGTCGGTAAGGATTGTGTATATCCCACGCGATCGCATCAAAAAAGCTGGCATTGGGGAACAAGCTGCCCAGTCCAATGGCGGCCTCATATCCTACAGGCGTGAGTAGATCTGTGCTTTCGACCAAGGGTGGTGTGTAGCCGGTCTGAATGATCGATGTGGTAATGCCCGTTTCGAGCTTGACCAGTGCCCGCATCAAAGCATTGGGATTGCCTGTCCATACGACCGCTTGGCGATCGCTCAACAAGACCCGTGAGCGGGCGGCCAGTACATTCACCTGACGAACTAGCCAGTACAGTCCGTAAAACATTGATGAAATAATTGCCGCCACCGTACGACTCAATCGATCAGTATGGCGGTTGCCCCATTGTGCCACTTGCCAATAACCCTGATGGCAAAGTTGCAGAAGCACTGCCACTAAAGACATGAAAGGCAACGTGCGGCTCACTACATGGGCCATTTCGTAACCGATTAGCGTGGCAAGTTCTTCATCCGTCAATTGTTGCAACAGTCCTCGACTCACCACAATGCGGCTATATCGAGGCAGCCAACCATAGCTGAATATTAATGGTGATGAGGTGGGCAGCTCTTGCAGTAGAGGCATGAGCCAACCTCGCTTTTGGCTGATGCGCCGCAACAAGCGACACCCCTCTGGGTGGGTCGTTTGCAGTTTTTGGATGGAGAGGGCTTGCAGTCCGGCGGTCAATTGCAACAGCTTATCTAGTAACCAAGGGGAAGCGAGCAATAAGGCGATCAAGAACACTAATACTGTCCAAGTGCCTTCTTGATAGCGCCAGTCTAGGGGAATCGGTAAGATGCGACTAAAGGGAGTCAGGAATCTGGCGAGAATGGCTAAGTTGAGCTGCATGATGGCCCGGCATAGCCAAAATAGTGCGATCGCTCCGATCACCTGCCCCAGCCAGGCTTGCCATAACGGACCTGGCGTTAGCGGTAATTTGCGTGGGCGGTCTAGCCGTTCTCCCGGTTGGAAGAAGAGTACTGGAGGTGATAACGCTGCAGTATTTACCTCGCTGGTGGAAGTTGCCGCAGTATGAGGAAAGTCTTGCTCGTCTGTGATCGGCTGTTGGTTAAGCTCTTCGTAATGAAAGAGGGAAGCAGTTGCTTCGGTGTTGTTTTGCTGAGAAGGTTGCGGGTTGCTGGTTTGAGGTTCTGATGGTGATTCGGCGATCGCTGCCGAATCTGAGCTAGAAACTTCAGTAGACGTATCTGACAATGCTTCTGCCGTTGGGGATGGGTTCTCGGTCGGTGGGTTGTTGGTTGGCTCTGGCTCAACCCTTGGTAGGGTTTCAGGGACCACGTCCAGCGGACGAAAGCCGGTGGGCTCAACGACGTATTGAGAGGGGGGCGGCAACTCAGGTGGCTTGGCGGCGTTGGTGGGGGGTGGAAGTTCGTCGCTAGCTAAGGGACGAAAGCCGCTGAGATCAGCAGTAGTAGCAGTTGCTGGTGAGGTTTCCGCAGGGTTGGAGGCAGTCAACGTGGCAAGGGTGTCACTGGCCCACTGCTTGATTTTGGGCTGAGGATGGTTGACAAGTTTTTGGCAGAGGGCGATCGCCGCAGCTGTTTGGCCATCCCCTTTTAGTGCTTTGATCCACCCAATATGGGCCTTAAGACGGACTGAGCCAGCCACGGTGCGATCGCGGGATAATTGCGAAAAGTGCCCAATTGCGTCTGCATAATCCGCAGTTTGCAGGGCTGCTAATCCCTGTTTCAAAATATGTTCGGGAGAGTCACCTGACATGGCCGGAGATTTTTCGATAGAGGAAGGCAGGTCTGACATGCCGTTGATGATAGAACACACCAGCCCTGGACAGGGCCTACAACTGTGTCCCCTGTTGATGAGATGATTCGTTCGCAGCCTGAGCCTGATGGAGTTGCGGCTATATTGGCACGATATGCTGCGATCGTCGACGATTTTCAAAGTTTGTTGGCAATCAGCCAAGCACCGCTACCAGTTTGTCTTTGGCATAATCCACTTAAATGTGACGAGGCGAGTTTGCAAGCGGCATTAGCCGATCAAGCGATAACCCTCGAACCCATTGCCTGGCAACCGGGAGCCTTCCGCAGTCTCGATTGGGCAACGCCGGGCAACACAGTTCCCTTTAGTGCCGGTTGGTATTACGTGCAGGAAGAAATTGCGATGGCGGCTGTGGCTGCCATCGCCCCCCAGCCTAGGGAACGGATCCTTGACCTGTGTGCAGCCCCAGGAGGCAAAACTGCGCAAATTGCCACGCTGAACCCGACGGGGACAGTAATCGCGAACGAAATGCATGCTGCCCGGTTGCCGAGTCTCAGTGTCAATCTCAATCGTTTGGGATGCACTCAAGTGCTGGCAACCCAAGCTGATGGGCGATCGCTGCCCCTACCTAACCAGTCATTTGACCGGGTGCTAGTAGATGCCCCTTGCTCGGGTGAGGGGAACCTGCGTCGCCGCCGTCGTTGTCGCCCATGGCATCCCACCCACGGTTTGCGGATGGCCGCTGCCCAGCAAAAGTTGCTGAGTCGCGCTTTAGACCTCGTGAAACCTGGCGGCACCGTGGTGTACAGCACTTGCACCTTTGCCCCAGAGGAAAATGAGGCAGTCTTGGAAGCTGTCATGGGCGATCGTGCGGTGGTCGTTCCCTTCGAGATTCCGGGGTTGACTGCGCAACCTGGCGTAACCCACTGGCAAGGACAAGCCTATCGGGCTGACGTCAGGCATGCGCAGCGGTATTTTCCGCATTTCAATAATACTGGGGGCTTTTTTGTGGCGCGATTGCACCGCACTTCAGCGCCTCCTAAGACAGCGGGACAGGAAATATCTGTGGCTACAGCGACAAGACCCAGTCTGCCACCGGTACCATGGCTGGTTGATGGGTCACCGTTACAGCAACTTTGTCAACGATTTGCGATCGCCCCCTCGGCCTTTGATGTCTATGACTGTTGGGCTACGGGCAAACGCCGGTTCTGGCTGCTCGACCGCACGAGCCATCCACCGGCTGAGTTGTCGTTGCAGACCATCGGCCTCACCCTCGCAACCCAGACGAATTTGGGCCTTAAACCGTCAACTGCTTTTTTGCAACGATTTGGCAACCTCGCGCAAAAGAATGTCATTCCTTTGCCAGATCTTGAGAGCGCTACCCAATTTCTTCGGGGTGCATCGCAACCCCTACTGGCCGATGTGGAGCCAGGCTATGTGCATGTGCGATGGCAACAGTTTGAACTGGGCTGTGGTCGTTATCGACCGGGCTGGCTCGACTCGCAAATTCCGAAAATTCTTAGGTGGCCGACTCCGGTGGCTTAATGATGTTGATGTCACGATGGGTGACTAATACAAAGGGCTGAGGTTGAGTCAAGGTAATAATGTCGATACCTGAGTGCAGTTTTCTAGAGTCGCTTGCAGGCTTTGAACGGGCTAAATAAGGAGGGGACCTAGGCGGCTGATCTATCTTGACCTTTGAAGTTTCTGAAGCGGCGGTAGCTCAATTGGTCGCGGGAGCCGTTTTAATCTGCAGAGGTCGCTGACAAACGGGTATTGCGGCGTTCTCAAAGTCGTCTTAAGGTTTGTTTGGCACAATCCTGAGCGATCTACTTGAGCGGTTTGTATCCCCCGTGAAGATTGCTCGTGAGCGCTTGCCTGGCAGGGCGATCGCGGCTATCGTCTTGGCTACCAGGGTTTCACCGTTACGTTAAGGTTTAGAACTGACTTCTTTTCGCCCTCCACTTTTATGCCTCAAAACAGCTCTGATTCGGGCCTCACGGCGACTAAATCTCCTAATGCTGACGATGCTGCTGGCCTGAGTGCCTTTGGAGGAGTCTTCACTCCTTCAATTTTGACCATTTTGGGGGTAATTATGTACCTCCGCTTTGGTTGGGTGTTGGGGCATGTTGGCCTGGCTAATACGTTACTGATTGTCACTATTTCCACCAGCATTACGTTGCTGACGGGGCTATCTATTTCGGCGATCGCCACTGACCAAGTGGTGCGGGCTGGGGGCGCTTATTACATGATCAGTCGCTCTCTAGGTATCGAAACCGGCGGAGCCGTGGGCATTCCGCTCTTTTTTGCCCAAGCCCTGTCGGTGGCTCTCTACACCCTCGGCTTTGCAGAAAGTGTCGTACGAATTTTTCCGACGCTAAATCTGACACTAGTGGCCTTGATCGTGACGGTTTTGGTGACACTACTGGCGTTGCAATCGGCAGAAATCGCCATCAAAGCGCAGTACTTCATCATGGCGGCGATCGCCCTCTCGCTGATTTGCTTAGTCTTTGGTCATTCGACGGAACCCACCGCAGCGGCAGCGACTGTTGAGGTGGGCTCCGTGGGATTTTGGGAAGTGCTGGCGGTCTTTTTCCCTGCTGTGACGGGCATTATGTCTGGCGTCAATATGTCTGGCGACTTAAAGAATCCGTCTAAAGCTATTCCCATCGGTACGTTGGCAGCGATCGGGGTGGGCTACCTCATCTACATGCTGATTCCGCTGACGCTATACTTTCGCGCTGATCCAGCTTCTTTAATTGCCGACCCATTGATCATGCGGCGCATTGCGCTCTGGGGCGATTCCATTTTGCTCGGGGTGTGGGGCGCGACCTTGTCTAGCGCGATCGGCAGCATTCTGGGGGCTCCTCGGGTGCTCCAGGCGCTGGCTCGTGATGGTGTGTTGCCCAAGTCGTTGAAATGGTTGGGCAAGGGCGACGGTCCTAACGACGAACCGCGATTAGGGACATTGTTCACCCTAGGTATTGCTCTGGCCGCTGTCACCATTGGTGATCTGAATGTGATTGCCCCAGTGCTGACCATGTTTTTCCTCACGACATATATGGTGCTCAATGTCTCCGCTGGCATCGAGGGGTTTCTGCGCAGTCCCTCGTTTCGCCCGACCTTTAAGGTGCCCTGGCTGTTTTCGCTGCTGGGAGCCGTTGGCTGCATCAGCATTATGTTTTTGATCAATGCCGTGGCGACAGTGGTAGCGGCAGCGATTGTCCTCGGTATTTATCTCTGGCTGGAACGGCGAGAAATTGAGGGCACGTGGGGTGATGTGCGACAGGGAGTGTGGATGTCCCTGATTCGTACAGGGCTCTTTCGCATCAAGGGACCGCTGGATTCAAAAAACTGGCGACCCCATCTTCTGGTATTTTCGGGGGCACCTACGAAGCGCTGGCATCTGTTGGATATGGCGAACGCCCTGACCCACCAGCGGGGTTTGTTTACGGTAGCGAGTGTTTTGCCAGAGGGCAGCCGCGATGTGGGCCGTCAAGAAAAACTTGAAGCGACGCTACAGGAATACTTGGAAAAACGGGGTATCCAAGCGTTTGTGCGATTAGTGACCGCATCGGATCCCTTTAAGGGGATGAAACAGTTAATCGAAGCTTATGGAATTGGCCCACTGTTGCCCAATACCATTTTGCTGGGGGATACCGAAAATCCAGAGGGGCGAGATCGCTTTAGTGAACTGGTCGCTCAATGTCACCAAGCCCGGCGTAATGTGGTGATTTTGCGGAGTAGCCCAGAGCAGTTCACCCTAGTCCAACGACGACCCGCTCGGTTTCGCCGCATTGATGTGTGGTGGGGGGGACTGCAATCAAATGGGGGACTGATGCTGATTTTGGCCTA
>CAZLYS010000273.1:0-6302 GCA_964563415.1 uncultured Halomicronema sp. | reverse complement strand
CTTCTTCCTATGTGTAAGCAGAGCGGCCCTATGGATTCCTTCATATTTTCATAATGAAAATCTTCCATTACCCCAATGACTGTCCAGGTTCTCCATCTATTGGTGATTTGCTTACCCAGGGGGTTATCCAGATGTAGGGCTTCAGCCATAGATCGGTTGATGATGACGGCTTGAGAATCAGCGCTTATGCTGATATCAAAGTCTCTCCCATCTACTATCTGCATGCCCATGGCCTTCACATAATCATGGTCTACCGTCCAAATCTCAGTACTTAGGCTGGGTACTTCTCCCTCCGTTCCCTTCAGAAAAAAACCATTGCCGTTTCTATTTGTATTCTCAATGGGAAGAAAACCGCTCACACTGACCTCTTTCACGCCCGGAATCCGCTTTAGCTCTGTCTTAAGGTTATACACCTTATCTTCCAGTGTGTGGGCTCCTTGCAGGAGAACGACCTGGTCTTTTTCATACCCCAGTTTTTTATTCAGCATGAAGCCCATTTGCTTATCAATGACCCAGGTGGCGGCCAATAGAGAAATGGTGACTGTGAACTGAAAAATCACCAGTCCATTTCTCACATGCTTACTCCCGCTTCCCCTGCTCAAATCTCCCTTCATCACTTCCACTGGTCGGAAAGCAGATAGGTAAAAGGAAGGATAAATCCCTGCCAGTATGCCTATGCCCAACATAACCAGTGATAGAATGGGTATTAACCACCAAGAGGTCCAGGGGATGGATAAAGAAAGCCCAGACATACTATTAAAGGCGGGAAGCAATACAACCAATAATGCCATTGAAATCAGGAACCCAAAAAGGCAGATCAACACAGATTCAGTCAAAAACTGAGAAACGATGCTGCCCCTGTCTGTTCCCAAAGTTTTTCTTAAGCCTACCTCCTTTGCCCTGCTAGCCGAACGGGCGGTAGACAGATTCACAAAATTGATGATGGCTATGATGAGGATAAACAGACCAATAGCCCCAAACAACCATATGTATCTGATGTCTCCATGAGAAAGATCGTCTCTCACGTCTGCCAGGTTGATATGGATCTCATCCAAAGGCTGGAATTCCAGCTCCAAACTGGACATGAACGCTTTGACGTTATCATCATTGGCTTTTTCTGCTGCAGGCATGAAGTACCTGTCTATGGTTAGGTTAATAGCTTCTTCCAGCTCCGCCATATCAGTGCCAGGAAGAACGCGCACGTAGGTAGGATAGTTGGAATTTCTCCAGTTAGTCTTTTCTCCTCTGTAAAATTCTTTCTCAGCCAGCGAAAGCACAAAGTGCATCTTCAGGTGAGAGGTAGGAAGTGGATCCTCCATCACCCCAGAGATAGTATACAGCGTCTCTTCTTCATTGTTCAGAATGATGGTTTTCCCGACTGGGTTAGCTGCCCCAAAGTATTTCTTTGCCCTGGATCTGCTCAGTACTACTGTATTAGGACTAGCCAGCGCACTTTGTGCATCTCCTAAGAAGAAGGGGATTTCCAGTATGTTTAGGAGTCCCTGATCAGCAAACATAAGTTCACTTTCATGGAAACTCTGGGTTTGCCCTACTATGCGAACCTCATTTTCTCCTGCCCCAAAGAAGCTTACAGTCTGGTAGATTCCCACTTCCTCCAGTTCCGGATAATCATTCTTCAATACATCTGGAAAAGGTGCTGGGAAATGGACCCCTCTGACCTTTTCTCCTTCAGGATCCTGAAAATTCATGCTTTTCCTGATCACTCTATAGATCCTGTCTTGCTCCGCATAATGTTGGTCATAGGTGAGTTCTTGCCTGATAAAAAGGGCAATGATCATGCAAGCGGTAATAGCCATAGCTAGTCCACCTATTTTTATCAGAGAATACCACTTTTGCTTCAGAAGAATTCTCAAACCTATTTTAAAAAAATGGCGATACATGAGGGTTTGGGTTGTAAGGGTTGAAAAAAGAGTTTTCTTAAAAAGTAAGGGTCGAAAAAACATGAACACCTGCCAGGCATATATGGCCTGTGCTCTCCTGCGCCCGTATAGTTCCTGGTTCCTGGCATAGAGTTCCTCTATGTCGCCCAGCACGGCTTCTGCCAAATCTTCCCGACAGAACCATGTCAATATGCGCACTAACCACTTGGGAGGTCCAGGTTGATTCATAATTTCTCTATGGTGATACGTTAGGTCTTACTCATTCCTTAAAGAATCCACTGGATTGGCCAGAGCAGCTTTCACTGATTGGAAGCTGATGGTCAGGAAAGCTAATACCACTGCGAGGACAGCTGTCCAGAAAAACAATCTCCAACCCACCTGAGTCCTATAGGCGAAGTCTGCCAACCACTGGTTCATGCCCCACCATGCAACGGGTATGGCTACCAAAGTGGCTATCATCACCAGCTTCAGGAAGTCAGCGGACAGCATGCTTACGATGTTAGAAACTGTGGCGCCCAGCACCTTACGTATGCCGATCTCTTTGCTTCTTTGCTCTGCTATGAAGGCAGAAAGTGCCAGTAGACCCAGACAGGCAATCACAATGGCTAGCAGGGTAAAGCCTTTAAACAGTTGGCCTATCCGCTTCACATCCGTAAACATCAGTTCAAAGCTCTCATCCAGAAAGGCATAACGTATGCTTTGTTGAGGAGAGAAGGTATCCCAGGTTTTGGTAATCTCATCCAGGGTTTGGCTGACATTATTGGTCCCAAGCTTAACAGTCACGCTTCTGGTGCTTCTTCCGATGCAGAAGAGAAGGGCATCTATGTCTTCTCTCATATTCTCATAGTGAAAGTCTTCCACTACTCCTATCACTGTCCAGGTATTCCAATTATTAGCAACCTGCTTACCGATAGGGTTCTCCAACCCTAATTCCTTTACCATAGCCTGGTTAATAATCACAGCCTGAGAATCTGCGGATATATTCACATCAAAGTTTCTTCCTTCCACTACCTTCATTCCCATGGCTTTCAGATAATCGTGATCTACGGTCCATCTTTGTCCGCCTATATGTAAGTCTTCTTTCTCCCTATTCTCTGGAATAAAAAAGCCATTTCCATTTCTACTGGTATTTTCAACGGGAAGGAAACCGCTTACACTCACCTCCTCTACTCCCGAAACACGTTTCAGCTCGGTCTTCAGGTCGTACACATTCTCTCCAAGTGTTTGTGCGCCATGTAGAATAAGGACTTGCTCCTTATCATAGCCCAGTTTCTTATTCAGCATATAGCCCATTTGCTTGTCTATCACCCAGGTAGCTGCCAGCAGGACCACGGTTACCGCAAATTGGAAAATCACCAATCCATTTCTCACATGCTTACTATTGCTTCCCCTGCTGAGATTGCCTTTCAGGACTTCCACCGGCTGGAAGGCTGACAAGTAAAATGAAGGATACATACCTGCCAGCAGGCTGACCAAGAGAGTTCCCCCCATCATGGCTGGTATTACCCACCAGTCTTCCCATGGAATTGATAGTGATAGACCCGAAAGGCTATTGAATAGAGGTAGCAAGAGAATCAGCATGAGGAGAGAAATCCCAAAAGAGAATAGACATATCAGGAATGACTCTGTCAAGAACTGAGTGATTAAGCTTCCCCTCTGAGTGCCGAGGGTCTTTCTTAGCCCCACCTCCTTAGCTCTGTTGGCTGAACGGGCAGTAGACAGATTAATGAAGTTGATGAGTGCGATGATAAGGATAAAGGCGCCAATGGATCCGAACAACCAGATATACCTAATGTCTCCATGCGGTAAACCATCCCAGACCTCAGTATGATTCATGTAAATCTCATCTATGGGTTGAAGTTCCAGCTCCAAACTCTCATTGTACTGCTTGGCTTCAAGGCTATTTGATTCTCCAGCAGCGGGGATGAAGTATTTGTCTATGGTTTGATTGATGGCTTCTTCTAAAGAAGCTTTGTCCCTCCCTTTTTGTATTCTCACATAGGTAGGATAGTTTGAGTTTCTCCAGTTGTTTCTTTCTCCCTCATAAAACTCCTTTTCTGCCAGGGTTACGACAAAGTCCATCTTCAGGTGAGAAGTAGGCAAGGGATCCTCTATCACACCCGTAACGGTATAGATATTCTCTTCCCTATTATTCAGGATGATGTTTTTTCCAATTGGGTTAGCCGCACCGAAGTATTTTTTAGCGCGAGAACGGCTTATGACTATGGAATATGGTTGATCCAGGGCACTCTCTGCATTTCCCAGAAAAAAGGGAACCTCCAAAACGCTCATCAAGCCCTGGTCAGCAAATATGAGCTCATTCTCATGAAAGCTGTGGGTCTGTCCTACTATTCGTACCTCATTACTCCCTGCCCCAAAGCCACGAACAGCGTTATAAAATCCTACTTCTTCAAAATCCGGATACTCACTCTTGATGGTGTATGGAAAAGGCATGGGAAAATGGGCGCCTCTTTCCTTAGGCCCGGTGGGGTCCTGGAAATCTATGCTCTTCCTGACAACGCGGTAAATCTGGTCTTGCTGGGCATAGTGCTGATCATAGGTCAGTTCCTGACGGATAAACAGACCTATGAGCATACAGGCGAGTATGGCCATAGCAAATCCACCGATCTTGATGATAGAATACCATTTTTGTCTAAGGAGAATTCTCCAACCTATTTTAAGAAAATGTCTGAACATAAGGGTGTGCATTAAAAAGGATGAAAAAATATTCTTTCTGAAGGCAAAGGGTTGAAAGAATAGGATCACATGCCAGAGATACATTAGGTTGGCTCCATGCTTACCGGATTTTTCCCGATTACGGAAGTACATTTCTTCCAGGTCGCCGAGGACGCCTTCCACCAGTTCTTCCTTACAGAACCATTTCAGGAATTTCTCAGGCCAGGAGGGAGGTGATAACTTCCTCATATGCTGCCCCCTTCCCATACGACACCCGGGATACTGCCCCACATACTGTTTCTCATGTCTTTGCTTTGCTGAAGGGCGGACTTACCATCCTGTGTAAGGGTATAGAGACGCTTTTTCCTTCCTCCCCTACTCTCCGTGGCACCGCCCATATGGGACTGAAGGAAGCCTTTGTCTTCTAGCCTGACTAAGGCTTTATGGACAGAGCTGATGGTACAGTTTCTGCCCGTTTGTCTGTTAAGTTCGTCCTTAATTCCCAGGCCGTAAGCATCATCATATAGAATGCCTACTGTTAGCAAGACCAGCTCTTCAAATTCACCTAGATGTGTTCCTTTCATAGTATTTGTTTCTCCTTTGCCTACTAAGTACAGAAAAAAAATGGAAAGGTTGCAGAAAAAAGACAAAGGCGAAAGAAATATATTTGAGACAGATGAGAAATTGCTTAATTCTGCTGAAAGTGAGTACTTATGGTGCCCATCTATAAGCGATTCCTCACTGTAGGAGAATAGGAATGGGTAGTAAATGGGGAGAAGTACCCCCACCCTAGCCCCTCCCAAGAGGGGGAAAATACACTAACCTATATGCACAGATTACATCACATCAGCCTAACGATTTGTTTGCTGCTTAGCAGCATGATAAGCTACAGTCAGCGCACTTTCACATTTTACCAGGAATCAATTGAAGCCGGTTCAGTCAGCCATCTTATGATTCCCATCTCCGACGGGACTGACTCTACTCACATACCTATTTCCATCTTTCACGGAAGTAAAGAGGGACCTGTTCTGGGCATTACAGCAGGTGTACACGGCTACGAGTATCCACCTATTATGGCTTCCCAGGAACTCATCCATCAAATAGATCCCACTAAACTAGCAGGTACCATTATCCTGGTCCAAATTGCTAATCTGGAGAGTTTTCTGGGGAGGAGTCCCTTTGTGAACCCTAAGGATGGGATCAACCTGAACAGAGCTTTCCCGGGAGATCCTAAAGGTAGCCTCACCTGTAGAATTGCAGACTTCATTTCTACTGAAGTAATCAGCAAATGTGATCTCTTTCTGGATATGCATGGCGGAGATGCTTCAGAGGATCTCATGTCTTATATAGCTTATTACCAGCATGATGAAATGGAAGAGATTTCTAATAAAGGAAGGGACCTGGCCATGAATATGGGGTTTGATCATGTGGTAATCTTCCAAACTACCGAGAAAGATTATATGAAGGAAGGGTTACCTAGCCTCTACTGCTCGGCTGAAGCTTTTAAACAAGGCATTCCCTCCGTAGACATTGAGTGTGGAAAGCTAGGGGTTGCCGACAAAGACCTCGCTCGAAAAATCTCACAAGCTGTCCGCTCCATGATTGCTCGCCTGGACATGTATGAAGGAGAAGTTTTGACGCCTGCCAAGTCATTTGTATGTACCGAGAGATTTTACCTAAGTAGCCAGCATACAGGTATTTTTTATCCACTTAAAGAAAGTGGAG
>CAZLYS010000272.1:0-6354 GCA_964563415.1 uncultured Halomicronema sp. | reverse complement strand
AAAACGTTGGGATTAACGAAGTTATTGCCCAAGCTGGAGTTGCGAAAAGAACGTTGTATCGACATTTCCCGTCAAAGGATGACTTGATTGTCGAAGTCATGCAGCATCGAGCCAATCGATGGATTACTTGGTTTGAAGAGGCCGTCAACAGCAAAGGGGGGACAGCCAAAGAACGTCTGCTGGCAACGTTTGATGTGCTTCAAAGTTGGTATTCTGAGCCTTATTTTCGGGGCTGTCCGTTTATCAACGTCGTTTTAGAGATTGCCGACGCTTCTCATCCGGCGCATCAGGTTTCGGTGCAGTTGAGAGAGCAGCTTCGCACATACATTATGCAATTGGCTTTAGAGGCCGGAGTCAACGATCCGATCGCATTTTCACAACAGTATTTACTGTTGATTGGAGGCGCAAGTCTGATGGCAACAATCGAAGGAAATCCTACAGGAGCACAGTTTGCTAAGCAGACATTGGAAGTTTTAATTTCCGCTAGCTAAGAGGGTCATTGCCGTAGCTGCTTGAAAGAGGGTGACGTCACCTATGAGGTAAGTACCTTGACGTAGCGATTAGAGCGTACAAATGGCATTGTGCGCTAACAGACAAGGCGTTGGCCCCGAAGACAGAACAAGTTTGGCAACGGAGTGCGGTTACGCTATGACTTGTGCTTAAGTATTTCAACTGGATTTGACGACACTGACGATCCAAGAATAAGGCTGTACAGCAAGCCGGATTTACACCGTATGCTGGGACATGGCGAGACTTCGCTATCGATCTCACACTGCGCGGAGGCACAATCGCCGACTATCTCTGAAGTACTTCATCGTCTAACCATCCTGATACAGGGGACTCACTAAAGTATGTTGGTGTTTGCCAAGGGTATTTTACCGTTGACGAGAAAAGTTAACTGGCTTTGTGCGACTCTAAGGATGATGCCAACCACTCACTAGAATTAGAAAGCACTGCTGAACATAAAGCGATGACACGTAAGCTTGGCAAATATCTGCTGCGGGAGAAACTCTACGAGAGTGCTAATTCGGTCATCTATCGCAGTGTAGAGGAAACAAATCATCAACCTTACATTCTCAAAGTCTTAAAACAAGACTACCCAACGGACCAAGAACTCATCCGCTACAAGCAGGAATATGCAATTACTCACAGCCTAGATCTCGATGGCATTATCAAAGCTTACGGGATTGAATCTCACGGCAGAACCTTAGCCATTATTCTTGAGGATTTTGGTGCATCGTCTTTGCAGCAGTTAATGCAAGATTCTGCATTATTCCCTGAACCTAAATCTGAACGCTGGCTCCATTTTCTCGACCTAGCGATCGCTATTACCGAAGCTCTGGAACAATTGCATACAGCCCAGATCATTCATAAAGACATCAATCCCTCTAATATCGTTTTTAATCCTAAAACCAACCAAGTTAAGCTCATTGATTTTGGCATCTCCACGGCCTTATCTCAAGAAAATCCGAGCCTCAAGCATCCTACTGTTCTTGAAGGAACGCTACCATATATTTCACCTGAACAAACCGGGCGGATGAATCGGTTTGTCGATTATCGGACGGACTTTTATTCCTTGGGGGCTACCTTTTATGAGCTCTTGACGGAACATCCACCTTTTGTCACTACCAATGCCATAGAACTTGTCCATTGCCATATGGCAAAGTCCCCACTTCCCCCAGATCAGGTCTTAGCAAAACAAGGCATAACGGCTCTGCCGTCTCCAATTACGCAGATCATTATGAAGCTTTTAGCTAAAACAGCAGAGGAGCGTTATCAAAGCACTTGGGGTCTCAAAGCGGATTTAGAAGAATGCTACCGAAAACTAGAAAAAACAAGCAGAATTGATAATTTCTCTCTAGGTATTCAAGATATTTCAGACAAATTCCAAATTCCGCAAAAACTTTATGGTCGAGAACAAGAAGTCCAGCGTCTCTTAGGAACCTTTGAACAAATTTCCAGCAATAAGGAAGCCTCGACCAATGTGATGATGTTGGTCACAGGGCAGCCTGGTATTGGAAAATCAGCGTTAGTGCGGGAAATTCACAAGCCGATTACTGCCAAAAATGGGTATTTCATCACGGGAAAATTCGAGCAATTCCAGCGCAATATTCCTTATTCTGCACTAGCTAAAGCTCTACAGAACTTGATACGTCAACTGCTAACTGAAGGCGAAAAAGAGCTTGAGAAATGGCGTCAAAAACTTATAGATTCCTTGCATCCTAATGCTCAGATCGTCATCGATGTCATCCCTGAGATAGAGCTAATTATCGGTAAACAACCCGCGTGTAAAACGTTAGGTGATGCCGAAACCCAGAATCGCTTTAATCGAGTTTTCCGCCAATTTATTCAAACATTCTGTCAGCCAGAACATCCTCTAGTTATTTTTCTCGACGACTTACAGTGGATCGACTCGGCAACCCTCAACCTGATTGAGGTGATGATGACTGATCACGAACTGCAACATTTTTTCTTGATTGGAGCCTATCGGAGTAACGAGGTTGGCGTCATCCATCCCCTGGCAAAGAAATTGACAGAGCTTCGACAACAGAACACAACAATTGACTACATCGAACTCATGCCATTATCCCTAAAGTGGATAAATCAACTGTTGAGTGAAACTGTAAAAAATCCTCCCGAATCAACATTACCTTTAGCACAATTAGTTGTACAAAAAACTCATGGAAACCCTTTCTTTGTCAACCAGCTGTTGAAGTCACTTCATCGTGAACAACTGATTGCGTTTAATGCTGACAAGATATTGTGGCAATGGGATATCGCCCAGATTGAATCAAGAAACATTACTGAAAATGTGGTGGACTTGATGATTGAGAACATCAATTCACTCTCCACTAATACCCAAGCCCAATTACGTCTAGCATCTTGTATTGGGGATAATTTTGATTTAAAGACCCTGAGAATTGTCTCTGAAAAGTCTGACTCAGAGGTATTTAAAAGGTTACTTCCGGCAGTGAAAATTGGCCTGATTTTACCACTTTCAGTCCCTGACTCGGAGCTTTTAATCCAGCAGTATAAGTTCAGTCATGATCGCATTCAGCAAGCTGCTCATACAACAATCGATCCACAAATATTAAAAGCGACTCATTTAAAGATTGGCCAACTTCTACAGGCTAACCTCTCTGAGCTAGAGCAAGCTGAAAGAATCTTTGAAATTGTTGATCATTTCAATATTGCTCAAGAACTAATCACAACTATCGAAGAGCGATCGCAACTGGCGAGATTAAATTTAGAAGCAGGTCAAAAGGCAAAGGAGTCAACTGCTTACGCAGCAGCTCTGCAATACTTTTCTACAGGCACTCAACTTTTGAGTGACGAAAGCTGGCAGCAGTCCTATAGCTTAACGTTTGCACTCCACAAAGGATTGGCTGAAGCCTGTTATTTAGAAGGTGATCTTGAGCAGGCACAAGACTTGATTACACTGCTTCTAGAAAAAAGCCAAGTAGTTGTGGATCAAGCCACTGCCTATAGTCTACTGATCCTCCTTCATACCCTACAAGCTGAATACACTGAAGCAATTGCGGTGGGCCGCACAGCATTACACCTGTTAGGCATTGAAGTTCCTGTTGATGATCTGTCAGAGCATCTCAGGCATGAACTTTTAGAAGCGAAAAATTACTGGCAAGCACGAGCGATCTCAAGCCTGGCCCACGAACCAGAGATGCAATCACCTGAACAAGTCAGTGCTGTTCAACTCTTAATGCAACTGATCGTACCGGCATACGTAACTAATCAAGACTTATTTGCGTTTCTGGCAGCTAAGAGTTCTAATCTTTCCTTTCACTATGGACCGACCCCGGAATCTGTTCTGGGCTATAGTTGCTACGGCACTGTTCTATCCCGTGCAGGAGACTATCAGTCGGGGTATGAATTTGCTCTGATGGCCTTAGCGTTAACCAAACGGTTTGGCGATCTGAAGAACCGAGCCAAAGCCTGCAACCTCCTTGCCGATCATGCGGTTCACTGGGTCAAACCTTTAGATTCAATTCCAGCGCTCCATGATGAAGGCTATGAAGCGGCTTTAAACTCGGGAGATTTACAGTTTGCCGGGTATTTACTTCATGCTAAGGTCTTCCATGCCTTTGCTAGGGGGCGAAATCTTGAAGAGATTTTAACAGAGTGTTCTAACTATTTGGTTTTTGTTCAAAAAACACAGAATTTTCTCTCCATCAATACGCTCTTGGCCTATCGCTTTGCAATTTTGAACTTATTAGGTCAAACCGATGATACTTTTACCTTCCATGATGGTGACCATCAAGAATCTGAGTTTATTGAGAAAATTTCTTCTCATAATGATTATTTTTCCAGTTGCTTTTTTCATATTCTAAGATTGCAAATTGCTTATCTTTATGGCAATTTTTCGATGGCTCTAGAGTGCGCGAAACTAGCTAAAACCTTCTTGCCAGCTATTCGTAATTTCTTTCAGGAAGCTGAACTCACTCTTTATGATTCATTGAGCTTAGCTGCAGCCTATAGTCATGCTAACCAGCAGGAGCAGCAACAGTATCGCTCCCAACTAGAGGCTAACTTAGCACAGTTAAAAATTTGGTCTGAGCATTGCCCTGAGAATTTCCTCCATAAATATCTCCTAGTCAAAGCTGAATTGGCTAGGCTCGATAATAATGGGATGGATGCAATGGCACTCTATGATGCTGCGATCGCAGCCGCCAAAGAGTCGCGATTTATTCAATCCGAAGCATTAGGTAATGAGCTCGCCGCAAAATTTTGGTTTAAGCATAACAAGCAGGAGTTTGCCAAGTTCTATTTCCAGAGGGCTCGTTATGCCTATCAGTTGTGGGGAGCAAAGCGAAAAGTCATTCATATTGATGAAACCTACGCTCCGTGGTTAGACATATCGCCTGCCACTGCGAACACAACCTTCACCAGTATGGTAGTAGCTGATTCAGAACAAAGCTTAGAGTCTTTAGATTTACAAAGCATCTTGAGAGTACACCAAGCACTTTCTGAAGCTATTTTTATCGAAGAACTCTTAGCTAAATTAATGAAAATAGCTATCGAAAATGCGGGCGCACAGCGAGGCTTCCTTTTATTGAAAAAGGAAGGTCGATGGGTAATTGAAGCCTCCGGTCATATCGAGCAACCGGAGGTTCAAATATTACAATCAATCCCCCTTGAACCTACAGAGCCTGGTCAAGAACCTCTACTATCTAGCGCAATTGTTTATTACGTAGCTCGATCACTAGAAAACCTAGTTTTAGATGATGCTGTTAGGACAGAGCAATATAGTCAGGATCCCTACATCATCCAGCATCAAGTTCGTTCAGTAATGTGCATTCCTCTAATATTACAAGGTGATTTAACTGGCATTCTATATTTAGAAAATAATTTATTAGAGAGTGTTTTTACAACTACTCAAATTGAAGTAACTAAACTCCTCTCGTCTCAAGCCGCCATTTCTTTAAGGAATTCTCAACTCTATTCAGCGCTGCAGGAAAGTGAACAACATTTAGCACAATCCAATCATAAATTAGCAGCTCAAAATCTGGCCCTGGAGCAAGCCAGGAATAATTTAGCAAACTACAACCAGACTCTAGAACAGCGAGTTAATGAACGCACAGTCGAGCTAACTGAAATTAATGAACAGCTACAAGAGCAAATTAAGGAACGACAAGTTGCTGAACAAAAGCTCCAATTAGCGAACCAAGAGCTGGAGAAACTTGCAACTATCGATGGTTTAACACAGATCTCAAATCGACGTGATTTCGACCAATGGTTTCAACAAGCATGGAAGCAGTTGAAACGTGAGCAGCAGCCTCTTTCTTTAATCCTCTTTGATGTAGATTACTTCAAAGACTATAACGACCATTACAGTCATCAAGTCGGTGATGATTGTTTAGTGGCGATTGCCCAGGTGGCAAAAGCAATTATTAATCGCCCTGGCGACCATGTTTCTCGTTACGGTGGGGAAGAATTTGCAGTAATTCTACCTAATACGGATCAAGTGGGGGCGATCGCAATTGCTAAACGCATTCAAAAAGCGATTCGTGAATTAGCAATTCCCCATGCGACATCGCAAGTTAGTGACTGGGTCTCCGTTAGTCTTGGTATTGCGACTACTGTTCCTGCAGAAGAGTCTTCATTAACAGAGCTGTTTGGGCAGGCCGATCAAGCACTTTATGCGGCCAAGCAGCAAGGACGAGATCGATATACTGTGCATGACTAAAAGACATCCTCACATTTAACAAAAGCCACAGAGATAGTTCTGATACGGAGTATCTTGTCCTTGTGTAGCGTTTAGCCAGCCAACCCTATGTTGATTTAGAGTAGTCCAAGGAAAAGATCATCCAATAGTTAAGCAGGCGTCGGAATGATTTC
>CAZLYS010000271.1:4818-6356 GCA_964563415.1 uncultured Halomicronema sp. | reverse complement strand
TTTTGGGGGTGCGCTTGGGAGGCAGTCACCGCTCTGCAGCTATCACTGCCTCTTGTCTAGATGAAGATGCTCGGTATATTATGGAAAACTGCGTCGAAAATAGGAAAACGTCGTTATGCCGAAGCTAAAAACTCGCCGAGCGGCTGCCAAGCGTTTCAAGCGCACGGGCAGTGGCAAGTTCGTACGCCGCAAAGCTTTCCGCAATCACCTACTAGACAAGAAAAAGACCAAGCGTAAAGTGCGTCTGGGTCAAAAAGCTGTGGTGGTGGATGCTGATGCGCCCAATGTTGAACTGATGATGCCCTATTCCTAAGCCAGCTATTGGCTGCAATTTGGAATACGGACGTCTGACTTTCATCTCAGTTTTCGCAAAGTCAGTAATTGTAAACACAAGGATTAAACAGAATGGCACGGGTCAAACGCGGTAATGTCGCCCGCAAGCGCCGCAAAAAGGTGCTCAAGTTGGCAAAAGGTTTTCGAGGTTCTCATTCCAAGCTGTTCCGCACAGCTAATCAGCAGGTGATGAAGGCATTGCGTTATGCCTATCGCGATCGCCGCAACCGCAAACGCGATTTTCGCCGCCTATGGATTACCCGCATCAATGCGGCAGCTCGTCTGCACGGCATGAGCTACAGCCGTCTTATTGGCCAGCTGAAGAAGGCTGATATTGAGATTAACCGTAAAATGTTGGCTCAAATGGCGATTCTAGATCCCGAAGGATTTAGCAAGGTCGTCGAAATTGCCAGCAAAGCCTAAACTTTTGGGGTAGTCCTGTCAGCTAACGACATGCGCTTACCGCTTTCTATTTTTGGCATTTTACTGGGGGTGCAAGGTGTTGCATCCCCAGTTGTTTTTTCTGCAGACTTAGAAACCATTCAAGAACGGGGCTATCTCATCGTCGCCGTGAAAGACAATTGGCGTCCCTTAGGCTTTACAGACGAAGCTGGGGACTTGGTGGGTCTAGAAATCGATATTGCCACCCGCCTAGCGGCAGAGCTCTTTGAGGATGAGACCGCGGTTCAATTTGTCCCAGTTTCAAATCTTGATCGCCTCTCTGCAGTTTTAAATGAAGAGGTTGATTTAGCGATCGCGGGCGTCGCCATTACCCCCATGCGCCAGCGGGTCGTCAACTTCAGCACGCCTTACTATCTCGATGGCACCGCCTTCATTACCCGTGAGCCCGGCATTCAAAATCTGCAAGATTTACAGCAGGGGACGATCGCGCTGATTGACGGCTCTGAGGCAGTTACCCACGTCAACTATCGACTGCCTTCAGCCACCCTAGTGGGCATCGATTCTTATCAGGAAGGTTACGAAGTTATTGAAGCCGGACAGGTAGAGGCGATCGCTGCTGACCTAACCGTGCTGACGGGGTGGGTGCAGGAGTATCCGAGCTATCGCTTGTTGCCCAACGTGTTAACAGTTGAACCCTTAGCGATCACGTTTCCGAAAGGGACTCAGTATGTTGAGCTGCAGCGCTTTCTTAACGAAGCGATCGAGCAATGGCATGCCGACGGCTGGCTAGAAGACCGAGCGAC
>CAZLYS010000271.1:0-4791 GCA_964563415.1 uncultured Halomicronema sp. | reverse complement strand
GATCAGCCTTGACCTGAGAATATTGTCAATCATGGTTCTGAGATAATATTTGCTCGCCATTCGAGAATCCCCCGACGTCTCCAGCTTCCAGACTCTGCAACTGATTTCTGTCAAGAATTTCCAACCTTCAGAGATATCTCAGTGACGAGGGCAGGCAGCATGTCAAGATTGATCGATATAAGATGCTAATTCTGAGTTGATTCTTTAAACGGTGATATGGAAGATACCAATCTGCTGTTGACCTATTTGGTAACCCTGATAGTCTTGCTAAGCGTGGCGGCAGTGCTCGTGCTCCGCCAGGCATACAAAACACGGCGGGTAGAAGGCACCCTCAATCGCTTACAAGGTAAGCTGAGCAAGGAAAAGGGCAGCGCTCAAGAGTACTACGAACTGGGCAGTCTCCTGCTCGACAAGAAACTGTATGCCCAGTCCATCATTCAACTCAAACAAGCGCTAAAGCTGCTCACCGATGACGAGACTGAACCAGCAGCGCTGATTTACAATGCGCTGGGCTATGCCTACTTCGCTCAAGAGCAATACGACCTTGCCATTCGCCAGTACAAAGAGGCTCTCGATATTGCGCCTGGCTATGTTACGGCTCTCAATAACTTGGGTCACAGCTACGAGCGCAAGCAGCTCATCACCCAATCGTTGGAGTCCTATGAAGCGGCGCTGAAGTATGAGCCCGACAATAAGACCGCCAAGCGGCGGGCAGAGTCCTTGCGTAAGCGGCTGGCTCCTGCGGGTCAAGAGTGAGAACAGATCTAATCAGAGGGTGGAATGCCATCTCTGGTCACCTCAGTAATTGCGATCGCTGAAAGCGCAACATGACCGACTTTAGCGATCGCTAACTCGTCAGTCCAATTGCTGTCAGGTTTGCCATATCACAATGACTGGCTGACTGATCGCTCGCACAGGACACTAACAACACCTTTGAGTATTGGCTAGCACGCTATTCGGTGCTTCCTTCAGCCAGTAAGATGAGAAAGCTGTTTTGGGGGCGATCGCATGGCTGAGCGCCAAAAGTTATACGAAGGGAAGGCGAAGATCATCTACGCCACCGATGATTCAGACGTTCTGATCAGCTACTTCAAAGACGATGCGACCGCCTTTAATGCTCAAAAACGCGGACAGATCGCCGATAAGGGCATCGTCAACTGCAAAGTGGCGACCCACCTCTTTCAGCTTCTGGAATCTCAAGGGGTTAAGACCCACTGGATTGAGACTCCGAGCGAACGAGAAATGCGGGTGCGAGCCGTCAAAATCATTCCCCTTGAAGTTGTCGTGCGTAATTTGGCCGCAGGCAGCCTGTGTAAACAAACGGGACTCGCCCTGGGCACGGTGCTGACACCACCACTGGTGGAGTTTTACTACAAAAATGACGACCTAGGGGATCCGCTGCTGACCCGCGATCGCATTCGGGTGATGGATATTGCCAGCGAGGCACAAATCAACGAACTGATCCGTCTAGCTGAGAAAATCAATACAATTTTGCAGACCTTTTTTCAGCGCTGTCAGATCACCTTGGTCGATTTCAAGCTGGAATTTGGTCTCGATCAAGCAAACAACATTTTGCTCGCTGATGAAATTAGCCCGGATACTTGCCGCCTCTGGGACCAAGCCAAAAGTGATCAAGCCGATCGAGTTTTGGATAAAGATCGCTTTCGCCAAGACTTGGGGCAAGTTGCAGAGGCATATCAAGAGGTCCTACAGCGAATTCTGGCCCAGTCCAATCTCAAGTAAGTTCACCCAATGTTCCTGTAGACATTTTCTTCAGTGAACTATGCGATTTTTTCAAAGATTGCGGACGCTAGAGCTTGCCGCGATCGCAGTTTGCCTCCTGCTGCTTATCGCGATTACCAGTTGTGGCGGTGACAATAACGGCGGTGATGAGGTGCCCCAGGATGGCGGTGGCCGTCCCCCGGTCGGGACGGTTTCAGAGCATGTTGATCGCTCTGGCCGCTCGCTTCGGGTCGGCTTCAATGTAGCGCTGTAGCGACTTCAAGTCTTGGTGCCCAGTGATGCCCTGAATAGTCTTCAAGTCGGTCCCCACCTCTGAGAGCCGCGTGATGACCGTTCGCCGAAAGCTGTGAGTGCTGAACCCTTTGTGTGATAGACCGGCACGTCTTACCGCTCGTCTCAGTGCGGTATCGAAGGCCTGACGACTCAGATAAGAGCGCTCACCGGGGAACAGATAACCGGCTCCTGGTGGGTCGTAGGCTGCCAAAATCTCGATTAAGTCGTCATGGGCCGGACACTGGCGCGTGAAGCGCTGGCCACCGGGCGATCGCTTCCGGGTCTGCTTCCGGAACGTGATTTCATTGAGCACCTTACCAGTGTCGCTGTAGCAGTCGGAAACCTTGAGCTGTAGCACCGCGCCAATCCGTTCACCCGTGAAGCGAGCAACGTCGAAAATCAGCCGATGCTTAGGGTTGGTGAGTTGCCGACGAATGAGCGATGCTTCTCTCTGGCTCATGACGCTGGCTTGACCATACCTATTAACTTTCATTTCAAGTACCCCTGTACTTTTCCTTTCTAATTAACCCTCTGAGCTGGGAAAACAGCCAACACAGCCAGAAACTATACACCGTGGGCAAGCTGTAGCCCCCTATTTGGTAGGACTTCCAGCCGATTCAAACACTTTGCTTTTTTACCCATAAGAGCAAAGTGACAGCACCAACGAGTAGAGGCACTATCGACTAGAACGCTTTTACTGTTTCTGAGGATTAGCGACTATGACCGCCTTTCAGACCACCGATATACCAGCGTCGGTGAACACTGTCGAAAAGCTCGCCGTGTGGGCTGATACCCTTCTCAACCACCTTTACCCAACCGTGACCGCCATCGAGGCCACTGGCACCGCTCAACGAGTCGCTCAGTCTGGCCCCTTTGAGGTGACTGCAGTGGACCCGCCACAGTGGCGCAATATCGGACGGACATCGGTTCCGCTGAATAAAAACTGGCAGCGTGGAGACTCGAAAATCTGGACACATGCCGAAGATCTAGGTTCCTCGTCGATTCCCACTGAATTTAAGAGCTAATGAGTACCACACCCGCACCACTGCCAACCCAGTTGCCCCCCGGCTTGCCAAATGCGTTACCCGGTGGCAACACAATCAAGCCTTTCCGGCGTCCCGGTGGTGGTGTGGCCACTCCCAAGCCGTTCAGACCGCCCCCGGTTCCTAGTAAGCGCCCGTCACCGCCCCCAGCGACCCCTGGCAAGAAAGTTCCTGGTATCCCATTTAGCTCACTGCAAGTGGTGGATGAGGATGTCGCGCGACTATTGGGGAATGCCCCAGCTGAAGATGTGCCGGATCCGGCTGAAGGTTGGCAGCCTGGTCAACTCCCCATCTGGTATAGGCTCACCATCGAAGGTTGGAATGACGGCAGACGTGGAACGGACTTTGTATCCACGGAACGCAATTTTCGCGGTCCCATCGGCAGAATTCTCTATTCCGACGATGGGACGTTGACTCAATCTCGCTCCGTCACGATTGAGACCGGTGATGGGATTGAGTTGCTATTCTCCAGCTTTGGGACTGGTGCCGGTTACCGAGACTTAGAGATTGTCAGGTTCGAGATTTTGGCGACTGGATTAGAGGAAACACCACCAGCGCCCCTGACACCTCAAATGCAGCCCTATCGGCCAATCATCCCGACTGGCATCACTGCCCCCACGTTTCCCGACCTCGATGAACCAGTGCCGGACACATTCAACCCGCCTAATCCGTTCATCGACTTGCCCGGTGAAACTGAAATCGTGCCTTTCAAGCGTCCCGACCCTCCAGAAGAACCAGAAAAACCCGCTGCACCGCCTGAGCCACCCGAAGAACCGGAGCCACCCCCTGAGCCACCCTCTGAGCCGGAGCAACCGGAGCCGCCCCCCAAGTATGATCCGGAGCCGCCCACCTTCCCGGAGCCGCCCCCTAGCGAAGATCCAAATCAAACACCGGAGCCGGATCGCCCGACTCTGCCAGGTCTGCCCGAGCAACCACAGCCACTTTTCAATCCTGACTTTGACCCCGGCAAGTTAATTCCTGACGGTCCCGGCTGGCAAGAGATTCCCGACCCTCCGGGAAGGGAAATCGAGCCGCCCCAGTATCCAGAACTTGACCCACCCCCAGGTGAAGAAATCACGACGGAGCCGCCCCCAGGGAAGGAAATCACGACGGAGCCGCCCCCAGGTGAGGAGTTGAGGCCGGAGCCGCCGCCGCTGCCACAATTTGACCGCAGCCGCCAAAACGACCGTGATCGCGACCGTCGCCGCGCACCTGACCCGCCTGTGATCGAAATTCCGGGAGCTGGGACGCCTGGAGGTGATCGCCAAAATGGCCGTGATCGCCAGAACGGCGACGGTACTGAAACTGACCGCCATCGCCAAAACGACCGTGATCGCCAGAATGATGACGGCACCGAAACCGAGACCGAAGACACCCCCAATAAGCCCCCACCTTGGAACCCTGGATTTCCCGCCCCCGGTTTTGGGTTTGACCCGCCTCCGACCGGTATCACTCAACAGGAAAAGCAGGAAAGCCAGAAGCTACCGCCGCCGCCGCCGACAAATCCGCTACCACCCCCTGGCCCCCCAACATTTGTCGAGCCCGACCCGGAGCCGCCCGACCCGTGCGAAATACCGTTACAACCTGACGAGGAAAGGATCGTGATCAGATGGGTGAACACCCAGATTCCCGAAGTGAAGGCCGTTAACACTGCTGGTATCTGGACATCGATAAGAACGACCAAAACTGTTAGAGTCATCGCGACTGAAAGCGGTGATGAAGTCGCCAAAAC
>CAZLYS010000270.1:0-6371 GCA_964563415.1 uncultured Halomicronema sp. | reverse complement strand
AGACAGAATATTCATAAAGACCTGGTTGAGTAGTCCGGCAAAGCATTTAACCTTAGGCAACGATGCGTAGTTTTTAACGACTTGAATTTGGGGCCGCTCAGAATCGGCTGCCAGACGATGATTCAAAATGACTAAGGTACTATCGATGCCATTATGAATATCGACAGCTTTGATTTCAGCTTCATCCAAGCGCGAGAAATTTCTTAGCGATAAAACAATCTCGCGAATGCGATCGCTACCTACCTGCATTGAATTTAAGGTTTTCGGCAAGTCATCGCGAATAAACTCTAAATCGATGGCTTTTGCTGCGGCTTGAATCGCGGGTTGAGGTTGAGGATAATGGCGCTCATACATAGCCACTAGCCCTAATAAATCCTTAATGTATTCTCGCGTATGGTCGATGTTGCCGTGAATAAAGCAAACGGGATTGTTAATTTCATGAGCTACCCCCGCTACTAATTGACCCAAGCTAGACATTTTCTCATTTTGCAGCATCTGTGTCTGGGTTTGCCGTAACTCAGCCAATGCCTGCTCTAGCTCATCAGCCTGACGACGATAGCGGCCTTCCGATTTTTGCAAGAGTTGATACTGCTGCGTGAGTAAGCGATCTGCCTGCTGTACAAACACCAGCAATATGATGAACAGCACAGCCAGAATTAGCACACTGCCTAAAATGATGCTGCGCTGGGTTTGACTGATGTGCGCAACCAATGGCGTCACATCAGTGTAGAGCTCAAACACTCCCAAGATTTCCTGCTCTGAGCCCTCTGCATAAATGGGCACATAACTGGAGAGCAAGTGTCGATCTGTCAAGGTTGCCTGCAAAGCCTGAAAGGTATCCCGGTGTCCTAGTTGGCTAACCACACCGCCAGAACTGGCAGTTAAGAAGCCCTGAGACTGACTTTTATCAGTCCCAATTTGGGATATATCAGAGGAGAAGACCGTACGCCCTTGCAGATCGAAGACTTTGACCTTAGCAACATGCACCCCCTCAAACTTCGCTAAAATATCTTCGTAGAGGCGCTCAGTTGTTGGGTGGGCAGCCAGTTCTTCGTCACTCAAATCCTGTGTAGAAGACAGAAAAGAGCCATATTCTGGCCAAACAGTATTCGCAAACACCTGGGTTAGCACAACATTGTTCTCTTCTGCCGCAATCACTAGGCTCTGCACGGCTCGATGCCGGTAAAAACCAGCTAGTAAGCCAGTAGTGATCGCAAAGGCACTGAGGCTAACGATCGAAAATCGTTGGAGTAGCTGAAAGCGTCTTTCAGGAACTGACTCAGCCCGAGGCATAAATTGTTTACGGCAGAAAGCCAACTTAAAACTTTGTTTCACTTGCTGCTTTCTTGTAGGATCGTCCACCAATTGCATAGAAACATAATCATTCATAATCTAAGTTAATAAAATCTTTTTTGAGTTATCAACTCCCTATTATTTGAGTATGCCGAAAACAAATAGCTTAAGCAAAAAAAATCTAACAAGAGCTGGAAACTTAAAAGAACCGTAAAGGAGCCATAAACTTAGTTCAGCAGCCATTTATACTGATTCCCCTTCTTGATGTGCTCAGCTAGAAGACTTCATCCTTAAAACAGGCACGACCACAGAAAAAGAAACTTTGGCGTCTGTTAGTTAAGTGAATCTTGATGTTGCAATTCTTTTTGCTTCAAATAGGCTTTTAGAAATAAAGGCACTCTAAAAAGCAAATCTCAAAAATAAATAATGTCTAGTTTGCCTGAAAATTCATATTGAATGAGAAATAAATGAGCGAATTCAGGCTTTCTCGATCCATATTTTTCTTTGAATCGTGCTCTGCTTTGAAAACTATGGCTTAATCAATCAACCAAATTTCTTTACGAGCCTCTCTTCAAACATTAATTTCTGGGCGACTTAAAAAGATGCTCGTTGAATCGACCGAGCGTCCTACTTCCCTTTTTGCAGAAAGAAATAGGCTGGGAGAGGTTAGAAACCTGCAAATTTGTTGCAAACAGTTTTTGTGACTCACTTCATACAAGCGGTATAGCACTTGTGTAGAGCCAACAATTATTTGCTAGAGCCACAGCTCATGGACAAAGGAAACTGTAAAGAGTCTTGAGATGAGTGATAGACAAGAATTTTGAGCAATGCTTTGCCCAATCGACAGATCAAATCGTGAAGACCTCGAACGTGTAGAAGTTATCAGCGTCTGTACAGTGCCTCTGGCCCCAATCACCTGCTTTCCAACCCTTCTAACTTAGAAGCGCACTAACAGCGCCTGGTCAGCATCAGCATTCCGGCTGAAAGCGCTCGCTACGCGGCCTCAGATTACAGAGTTCTATTCAAGTGAATCTTCTCAAAACAACGAATAAATCACTTAAATCACTCACACGGATAGGTAATACTTATACCTAGAATTCATCATCAAGATAAATCTGATGGTTCCGATTTCAAAGAGAGAATGATATTCTCGTCATAGAGCGAAAGCAATCGTATTCTTTAGTTTCATTTGCTTTCTTCAATGTAAAAGACAGGTGTTCGCGATGGCACTGACAAACCGCATAAACTTTCGAAATATGCGTGGAGATATCTTTGGCGGTGTAACGGCAGCAGTGATCGCCCTTCCGATGGCCCTTGCCTTCGGTGTGGCGTCCGGTGCTGGCCCAGCTGCAGGTCTCTACGGCGCAGTTTTGGTTGGCTTCTTTGCTGCCCTCTTTGGTGGCACTCCAACCCTCATTTCTGAACCCACCGGTCCAATGACGGTGGTGATGACAGCAATTATTGCCAAGCTGATCGCCACCGATCCTGAAAACGGTATGGCCATGGCCTTTACCGTGGTGATGATGGCTGGTGTTTTGCAAATTGTTTTTGGCTTATTGAGATTAGGCCGGTATGTCACACTCATGCCTTACACCGTGATTTCGGGCTTTATGTCCGGGATCGGTGTGATTTTAATCATTTTGCAAATTGGGCCTTTTCTAGGACAGGCCAGTCCTAAAGGCGGTGTCGTTGGCACGATTACCAGCTTTCCCGAACTGTTCAGCAATGCCGTGATGCCGGAGGTAATTCTGGCGGTATTCACTATTGCCGTGCTGTTCTTAATGCCGAAACGCTTTAAGCAGTTCCTGCCACCTCAATTAGTAGTGCTGATCGCCGGTACGCTTCTGTCCCTAGCGTTCTTTGGCAATGCCGACATTCGTCGAATCGGTGAAATTCCGACTGGTTTACCAGCTATTCAGATGCCGACCTTTACGGCAGTCCAGTTCCAGATCATGTTGATTGATGCCCTAGTGCTAGCGGCATTGGGTTGTATTGATGCGCTGCTAACCTCAATGGTGGCTGATAGCCTGACTCGCACTCAACATAACTCCGATAAGGAGCTGATTGGTCAAGGTATAGGCAACCTGGTTTCGGGTCTGTTCGGTGGTTTGCCAGGCGCAGGTGCCACGATGGGCACCGTGGTTAACATTCAAACGGGTGGCCGGACGGCACTTTCTGGTTTGGTGCGGGCCATACTGCTGATGGTGGTGGTTTTGGGCGCAGCGGGTTTGATTGCTCCCATTCCCCTTGCGGTACTGGCCGGCATTGCGATGAAGGTTGGTTTCGACATTCTCGACTGGAGCTTCTTAAAGCGGGCGCACAGCGTTTCTTTGAAAGGCACCTTGATCATGTATGGGGTGCTCTTTCTGACGGTGTTTGTTGACTTGATTGTGGCAGTGGGTGTCGGCGTCTTTATCGCGAACATTCTTACCATTGACCGTTTGACCAAGCTGCAGTCTGACGAGGTGAAGACCATTACCGACGCGGACGAAGACGAAGAGTTGCAAATGACTCAAGAGGAGCAGACTTTGCTCGATCGCGCTGCTGGTCGGATCCTCCTCTTCCACTTGAGTGGGCCAATGATCTTTGGGGTGGCTAAGGCGATCGCCCGTGAGCACAACGCAATGAAGGATCATGACATCTTGATTCTGGATTTGCATGATGTGCCCATTTTAGGGGTCACCGCTTCTCTCTCCTTGGAAAACATGATCCAAGAGGCCAGCGACAACGACCGCCCAGTCTTCATCGCCGGGGCTTCTGACCAAACGATGCGTCGTTTAGAAAAGCTGGGTGTCCGCCGCTTTGTAGCTGATGATCACTTTGTCGAGACCCGGACTCAGGCCCTGCAAAGTGCCTTAACCATTTTGGATGGCATCTCTGATAGTGAGCCCTCAACAGTCACGTCTTCTGTCAGCTAGCAGTCGGTTTCTAAAGAGGTGTTGAGAATCTCTTGGAGACACTCATGACACCTGATGTATGAGCGGTCTCGCGACTCTATTCACCTGAGGAGTGGCGGATGTCTAGTACCAGTTGGATAATCCTTTGCTCGGCTCTTTGACATCCCACTCATCTACTCAAATCTGAATACCGTCGCGAGATTTCTCCTGAAAACTGCTCTAGCATGGCCCGTCTTGCTAGTGCCTGGCACTTAAATTTCACAAGATAAACACACAAAGCAATTGCTCTTTTTTGGACGTAGTTAGGACACAAGCGTAATGCTCTCTCTCGATTTCGTACATCATTCCCTTGCCTTATCCTCCGTGCTCGCGGAGGCCCCCACGCCAGATGCTGGCCCCTTAATTTTGGCCGGGGTCCTGCTCAGCCTGATGGTGGTTTATCTCGCTAGTAAATTAGGGGGCGAACTGTCGAAGCTGATAGGGTTGCCACCAGTCCTCGGCGAATTAGTCAGTGGGGTATTGGTAGGGGTTTCCGCTTTACACTTGCTGGTCTTTCCCGAAGCTGGGGTAGAAGCCTCTAGCTCCGTTTTGATGACGACTCTGCAAACCCTCATGGGGACTTCGGGTGAAACCCTGGAGTATGTGTTTGAAACCCAGGGCGAGGTTATTTCTATCCTGGCCGAGCTGGGCGTGATCATTTTGCTGTTTGAAATCGGGTTAGAGTCTGACCTGAAAGAGCTGCAAAAAGTTGGTTGGCAAGCGGCAATTGTCGCGGTGGTTGGTGTGGTTGCCCCTTTTGCTATGGGCACCATCGGTCTGATGGCCCTCTTTCATGTAGCGGTGCTACCGGCAATTTTTGCTGGGGCGGCCCTGACGGCAACTAGCATTGGTATTACGTCAAAAGTCTTGTCTGAGTTAGGGCAGCTGCGATCGCGTGAAGGCCAGATTATCGTGGGTGCTGCAGTCATGGACGACGTCCTCGGCATCATCGTATTGGCTGTAGTGGCTAGCCTGGCGAAAACTGGCGACGTCTCCATTACCAATGTTGCCATTCTCATTGCTAGTGCTACCGGCTTCTTGCTCGGTGCAATTTTGATCGGTCGCGGCTTTAATAACGTTTTTGGCAGCATTGCGGATCGTCTGCAGACTCGGGGCAATTTGGTCATCCCCGCGCTGACATTTGCACTTGCACTTGCCTTTGTTGCTCAAGTCGTTCACCTCGAAGCCATTCTGGGTGCTTTCGCTGCAGGCCTTGTGTTGGATGAAACGGATCAACGCAAGGAGCTTGATCGCCAAATCATCCCGATTGCAGACGTCTTAGTCCCGATCTTTTTTGTCACCGTGGGCGCAAGGGTTGATCTCAGCGTCTTAAATCCGGTGAATCCTGAGAACCGAGCCGGTTTGATTATTGCGGCGTTTCTCATTGTGGTGGCCATCATTGGTAAGACCATCACGGGTTGGGCTGTCTTTGGCAAAGAACCCATCAACCGCCTTGCAGTCGGTGTTGGGATGATTCCTCGGGGGGAAGTTGGCCTGGTATTTGCGGGCATCGGCGCGGCCAGTGGCACTCTAGATCGGCCCCTACAGGCGGCAATCATTGCGATGGTGATTCTCACGACGTTGGTAGCTCCGCTAATGCTGCGGGTGGCCTTCCGTGAAGAGGCAGCGATCGTGGAAACGGCAGACCTAGCCGGATCATAAAACTCGAAAACAGGTAGGGCAATCGCCCTATTTTGGTCAAGTTAGAGCCCAGGATGGTTAATCATTCTGGGCTCTAACTTTGTTCTAGCAAGATGCGCTCTCTACGGACAACTTTCGCGAGTCCATTCATCGCTACGCCAGCAATATTGCTGTTCCCCTACCCAAATCAGTTTTGAATTATCACCGTCAAAACTGACAAAATCTAACCGATATCGATAGCCACCGATAGAATCATCTGCCAGCCCTTCGTTGGTCAAATAGATTGTTCTGAAACCATCCTCACGGTTATAGCCATTATCTATGACAATAGTCGGTTGCTCCCCTTCTTCCAGGGTAGTGCGGCCAAATGCGTGCATTGCAATATCTATTGGGGAGCCCACCAGGCGGAGCTCAGAGGGCAACTGCTTTAGGGGAACGGTCCGGTATTGATTTCGTATGGTTGTTTGCAAATTAATGTAAGGAAGTATAAAGAGTTGAACG
>CAZLYS010000269.1:0-6382 GCA_964563415.1 uncultured Halomicronema sp. | reverse complement strand
CAAGATATCGCTGACGAGAGGGGCTCATATTAAGGCAGGCACCTTTGAACTCGGGAATTTAATCTAAAGTAACAAACTACAGAAGTCGCTAACCTTGATGAATGTAGGTTGATGGTTGGTGGATGCCAGTGTGCAGAAAACCTCAGTAGCGACTACAGCTTTTTAGATGAGGTGAAGAATATTGACGGTCAAGCTGCTTGGGGCTGGCGATCGCGGATGATTGACCCAATTCATCCAAGACAATGATGCGGCTCATATCCCCAGCACCATCAGCCTTTATAGTCTTCCCTGCCTGATAAGGACATCAGACCCTTGACGTGGGTTCTAGCATCTACTAACGTCTTAAGGGCTATAGGAAACACGCTCGGGTCTTTTCCTAGGCAATACCTGATTCGGTAGTCGAACTGCTAGGCGAACGGCAACAAGAAAATTCGGATTGCTGTTTGTGCAGACAGAGTTTTAGGAAGGCACGACTGAATAATTCCTGAACTTGAGCCGAATTTTACTGAAGATTTCCCTATCGACCCATCAAAAAAAATAAGACATGATGAAGCCGTGGTCAGCAAGACTGGCTCACCGTTGTTACCCCCCCTATCAGCGATGTCATCTCCTGTCTTAAATCTGTCTTCCTCACTCGAATGCCCGAAATGCGGTAAAAACACGATCGTCAGCCATCAAAATGGTATCTATCAATGTTTGAGCTGCAACTTTGAACGCGACCTCAGTACTGAAGATGAACCACTGTCTGGAAAAGGCGGCATTGGCGAATTGTTTTTTGCGATTGGCGGCTTTTTAGTGACAGCGGCTCTTATGCTGTAGTCTTCTCAAGATTTTACTTGCTGGGCTGCCTGGAGGGCAGCCCAAGTGCGTCGGGTACAAAGATCAGCCGTTAATTTGCTGATGGGCCGCCATTGAATGCCTTGAGGCCCAATTTCAGTCAGGTCAATGGGCGTGAATTGAGTTGGTTTAGAGGCGACCCGACACTCATAGATAATGTCTAGCTTATGGAGTGTGTGGTCTTCTTCCAGATAAAAGTTTTCTGCGACGGTCAATAGCCGCTCTACTTGGAACACCGTTAGTCCCAGTTCTTCATAGACTTCGCGTCGCAGGCCTGTTAGTAAATCTTCGTCGATCTCTAACCGACCACCTGGCAAGTCCCAGAGATCAGGCTCTGGTGGCGTGATTTGGTGCAGTAGCAAGACTTGATCATCCCAAACAAATAATGCGACTACGCTTACTAAAAGGCGGATGTCAGCTTGCATGGAGAGTTTTTATGGCTTTATTGGCGGCATTATCTGACCACGAGAACACGATGACCTGCAAGAGGTTCGCTGCTTGCGTGAGTTCTTTGACATAGCTTTAGCTTTACTCTACAGCGAACACAATTGGGGGCTAGTGGTCTCCGAGACCCGCGATCGCTTCTATGTTTCTTCTCACCAGTTTCCCCTGCGCTGTTAACGATGCTGGCTGCTTAACGCGTAGCCAGGTGCCTGTGGATGAGCGGAGACTGGCGATACTGATTTGATGTTTAGGCACGGGGGATACCTGTTGCCTGAGATTGCTACAACTCTTATTTGGTCAGACCCATGAGACGACCACATCGACACAATTTCCTATTTCGAGCTGCCTGCGAAGGGTTGAAACTCTTGGCGTTTATGGTGGCAGGCTTCATTAGTGTTTGCCTATTTCTAGCGGCATTTGGCGCTTTTGAACAGGTTGAAGCCTTTACGCAAAGCGTGCTGTTGTTTTGTTTTAGGCTGATGATTTCGTTAATCAGTCTGATGGTGATCGCGGGTTTATTAGAATCGCTCGAATAACCTGAGCGTTAATGGCGATCGCAAAAGGGTACTTAAATGAGTTCTGCGGTGGTGAGTGCATGGGCTTCCAGTTGCTTGAGCGATCGCTGAATGAGCGCGATGGTTAAACTCGGCTGTTCTAGCTGAGGGGTGAGTCCTACGTTCTCGATGATTTCAAACTGCTGGATGGCATCAGGATTCAGCGCGACGAGTCGTTCTCCCAACTCGACTTCAGTGAATTGGGCAGCTCGCCCCCAAAAGACAACCGTCGGTACCGTGAGTTGAGGCAACCATTCTGCTAGGTCAAAACAAAGATCCCCTCGAACAAATGACAGTGCCGCATACTCAGCATTGGGCTGGGTTGCTGAGGCGAGATAAGCGGCAACCATTTCGTCTGTAATGAGATTGGGATTTGCAAATTGGCGGTCAGTCAAAAAGCGACTGATGCCTGTTGAAGTCGAGATCGCAGTTTGATAGAGCGCTTTGTCTAAGAACGGTATACGCAACACTTGGGGCAAAAAGCTCTGACTAAAATCTTTGCCAAAGTCACAGAGACCTGCTGGCGTTACCAAAATCAGTCCTTTAGTCAGGTCTGGGTGATGAACCGAGACTCGCACCATGATGGCGGCCGTTAATGCTGAAGCCAGCACCAGCGCTCCCTCAGGAGCCAGTTTTTGTAGGAGCTCAACGATGACCATTTCGTAATCGTCGACCTGATAGTTACGTTCTGGGTGATCAGAATTGCCCCAACCGGGGAGATCAGGCGCGAGCACTCGATAATCAGTCGTGAAGGCCGGATAGACTTTGGACCATTCGTAAGACGAAGAGCCCCCCCCGAAACCGTGGAAAAAAATTAGGGTTTCGGTTGGCTGGGTAGCAACTGGCCAAAACTCCGGTTGGGGAGCGGCATAGGCGATCGCACCCAAATCAGTGACGACTGATCGCTGTTCAAATCCTGGTGCAATGAACATCTTGTATGCCCTCAATCTCGGTCACAATGATTTGCCAGCGCCGCAACGATGTGTTGACTGGCCCTGCTCATTCCTTGATACCTGAATATTTCGATATTGGGCACCCAACTATAGGGTGATTTGGTGAATTGCGATCGCTGTGAGTTCCGGAAGGGGGTGGAGTGATCGTGTAGAAAGTGACACTCAAAAGCTGACTGAAGAGACCGCTAAATTTGCGCCCAATTGGCAAGCGGTAACGGTAGGCTATTGAGGACAAGCAAATGGGTATGAGGCTGAGTCTCAGTATTTGGGTGTAAGAAACCTGACGCCCTGTTTGTACGTCTGACATGTGTAGCTCTGTTTCATAAATTCAATGGTTTCACGACTTTTCTCGGCGAGTGTTTTGGGTTTGGGGTTAGCCACGCTAGCGTTACCGGCGGCCGCTCGCCCTCAAATTGCCAGCGGTGACCAATGGCTCGAAGGAGTCAGTCAAGAAGAATGCCTTACCCGTGCGGATGACTTCATCACCGAACTGAACGTTCCGAATCAAGCGGGTGACATTGACCGCACTGGTTATTTTGATGACGGTGTTTTCCGCATCTTGTGTTACGGCGGTGGCGAAGATGACAGTATGGTTCTGGTGTTTTCGGCCCATAACGAGAGTGCTGAAGTGGCAACTCAATTCTTGCAATTTGCGTTGGAAGAATTGGCTGACCAAACAGCGACAGGTGAGGTAGAGACGCTCTAAATTGCGGATTATGAGCACTGTCGAGATTGCCTGCAGCGCATTTCTGGCTCTAAAGGCCAGGTTTTAACTCCCGAACTTGAGGGGCTCAGTGTTGGGGCAAAGCCAACATAAATCTGTTTCAGACAAAACCAGTCACAACTTGAGCCTCTCATACGCCATCTAGAATCAATCGCCTGTCATCGCTTTAGTGGCCAGTGAGGGTGGCGAGTCCCCGGCGATAAATGGTTTGGGCATATTCTGTCCAGGCTCCCTGGCCCCAGTAGCGAAAGCAACTGGTCTCCAACAACAGGTTATGGAGCAGGGCACGATGGTAGTCAGGCGATCGCTCATCTCCCAATCGACCTTCTTGCAATGCTTGGTGAAAGCGAGCGCTGAGTTGATGCATGGGCTGCATGACGTTCGCATAGCCCTCGACCCAACTGCGATCGCTGGTCCAAGAAGAACCTTCCATATGAAAATTGCCATCACTGGCTTGAATATCCGCGATCGCGGATGTCACGGCTTCAGGGGTGGGGCGATCACCCACCGTTTGCCATAACCGGTGTTGCCCGATGGCCTGACAAGTGGGGAAGCTCGCTTCGGTAATGCCCTCTGCGGCCAGTAACTCCAGATATTCGGTCCCCAGCAGACCCACTGTCCCCACGCGACCGCTACCGTACTGGCGCATCTCATGCCAGCAGCGTTTGAACATGCTCGGAAACTCATTCATCATGACGCCGCCGTTTTCGCCATCGCTGATTTGCGTCACCAACGGCGGAATCTGCTGACCGTCTAAAGTGGCCTTGGGCAAAGATTTAGCTTCTGCAAAGGGCTGCATTTGACCCACGAGTTTGGTGTCTGACCCTTGGGTTTTGATCAGTACCGTGATTTCAGCCACGTCTCCGTGAGAGTTTTGGGCCACGAGGCGATGGGGCAAATGGGGCTGCTGAATCCCTTGACCATCCGGCGTTTCGATCGTGTGCTCTTGCACCATGAGCCATTGATAGCCACAATCTTTCAGCGCCTTGACAAAGGTATATAGCGTATCAGGATGATTAGGCAGGTGCATCTCTGGTGGCGAAAAGCCTCGCACTCGTGATAACGCTTCCCACCCAAATAGGGCAGCAAAGTGATGTTGCCAAGCCCGAATGTGCAGTTCGATATCGGGAATCGGGGTGGAAGGTGCAACCGCATGGCCCCAGAAGGTGCCGAGCCATTCTACGTAGGGCTGATATTTGGTCTCACAGGTAATGCGCCGCAGCTTGTCCAAAATATCGTGACGCTGCATCTGCTGAAAGCCCCACAGCAGCGTTCCCGAGTAGTCAAGCATCACCCGAGGATTGCAACCCTGCTCTACCAGTTCCGGAATGAAATCACCCATACGGGCGTAGCAATAGGCAAACGGCCCAGCGTTGTGATTATCCCCGTCATAGGGATGCTCAAACATATGTTGCAGATTGCTGATGAGCTGCCCGTCATGCCCAGCGGGAATGGTGGGTTGGTGCATATGGAGGGCGATCGCAAACCCAGCCGAAATGTCCGACAGCCGCAGGTTGGTACGTTCTAAATAAATTGGTTCAGTGCCCTGGGTATGCGCTCCGATGCGATCGCTCCACCCAGCAAGAGGGGGCATATCATCAATGAGTTCGGGCAGACGATCCATGATGGAATGGGCAGCAGTAGCGACCATGAAACCTCAAGCACATAAAGTCTTCCTCAGTGTCGCACCGTTCGCGGTTAGTTGAGTCGAGATTATGCGTTTAATAAATAATCTTTAACAGTTATGACGAAATATCCATCCATGACAGAGGGCAGAAGTCAACATGCCATGCAGAAAGGGGGAAACCCTGTAGAGTCCAGAAGACCTCTTTGTCGAATCATCGTTTCACTGTTCTAGATGGGCCTAAATTGACGATGGCTGGTGGCCTCTTTGGGCAATTGCGTTGGCAGAAAAATACCCGTTTTGGCTGAGGACCCGGTTTTGGTTTTCTTCAATCAGTAATCTTTGATAAGGGGGGTGTGGTTAGGTCATGAGCAAGTCCTGCAATCTATTCCCCGAGGACAGAATGAAACCGCAAATAAGCATCGTTATCAGGGTTGCCCTGGTCAGTATTCTGAGCTTATCCGCCGCTTGTAGCCGCTCTACACTACCTGCAAAATCTGCGATCGAGTCGCCTGTCAACCCAGAGATAATTCAGTACCGCAAGAGGTGGCTGTGGCTGCGGTGGTTCCTGATGCACCTGAGTCTGGGATGGACAGCAGCGAAATTGAGGCTGTAGCAGTGGCTGAGCAATTCTCGATTCCTTGCGTTACTTGGAGCGAATTTCAATCGAGTGATCCTAAAATGCCCCCAGGCTTCGATATCGGTTGTGTCTTCAGGGCAGGGCTCAACACCGGTAATCTGGTCATCGTCCGTAATGGCATTGAGATCGACATCCCGACTCCAGCCGATACCAGCATTGCCGAGTATGTTGATGGACCGGTGCCCGTGGTTCAAAGTCGCGCACTCAGCCATAAACTAGCTGAACTGAGGGAAAGTGGTGATGCCATTAGTTACTACAAAGCTTGCTTAACGATCGGTGCTCAAACCGCTAACTGTGAAGGCTTCCCCGAAGATGAGGCGTACATTATCGATGACAATACAGCCTGTTCTCAGGGATTGTGTCTCGAGGTGCCTGATGTTCACGCGGTCTACTTGCTGTCACTTTGGGACTGGCCAGAGACGATCTATAGCAGAATTCGGAAGGCAGAATTCGGAAGGCAGAATTCGGAAGGCGGAAGCAAGAAGCCTGCTGGATAAGGGGTTCAGAGATTTGGACTGTTTGGATCAAACTGCGGACGGCTATATGATTTACCGACTACCGTCCTGACTTTTCCTACTCTGACTTTTCCTGCTAAGTCCTCAAGCT